>JAMOMM010000204.1 GCA_027067085.1 Hyphomicrobiales bacterium | reverse complement strand
GATGCAATGCGCTCGCCTTCATCTTGTGAATGAACGAGACCAGAAAAATTTCCATCATATCCCGCACGGCCAAAGTAACGACACGCGGTTTGATGCGCCATCTCCAATTTGCCACCTTCCACCATTGTTAAAGCAGTGGCATATGGCATGTGCGTGTGCAGGATGGCTTTGTGGCGCGGGTTGGCACGGTGGCTATAAATGTGAACATTGCGGGCAGATTCCTCTACTTCACCTTCGCCCTCAAGTACGTTGCCGTTGCCATCAATCAACAACAGTTTTTCAGGTGTCATTTGCTACCAATGAACACCATAAGCGTTAATCAAATAACGTTCATCATCACCACCAACTTTAGCATCAACTTTATTGTCAACTTTAGCGTCAACCTTTACAGAAAAGTGGTTGCAAATTCCTTCGTGAAAATCAAAATGATAGGCTAAACGAAACGCCGCTGCCAGATCAATACGGTCCTGCTCAATTGTCGTTTTCTTTGGCATATCCAGCATAAAATTAGCTCCAGACAACAGTTAGGAATTTCAACTTCTAAACATAGTTAAATCATATACCTTTATCAAGCACATCGAATTGACTATAGGTAAGTTTTATGTTTTAATTCCCCAATCTGACCTCAAACTGGAACCCTCATGGCCCTTCGAAACGAAAAACTCCCGCAAGAAATCCCCGCTCATTTAGACAGATGGAATTGGGGGGCATTTTTTCTGAATTGGATTTGGGGGATTGGCAACAGTACGTTCATTGCATTTTTAATGTTTGTGCCGCTTGTCAATTTTGTTATGCCATTCGTACTTGGCGCTAAAGGCTCAAAATGGGCGTGGGAAAACCGTTATTGGAAAGATGAAGAGCACTTCAAATCCACCCAGCGCAAATGGGCGTTTGGCGCACTCGCACTTTTCATCGGCATCATTATTTTTGCTGGTGGCATATTATTCTTGGTGTCATCAGTTATGAAGAATAGCGATGCTCACAACATCACGATGGATGCTATACGCAAGAACCCACAAGTCGTTGAAGCGTTGGGTTCGCCTATTTCATCAGGCTTTTTTCCGACAGGCAATATTTCAATCAAAAACAACAGCGGCAAAGCCGATTTGGTGATCTCCCTTTCTGGTTCCAAAGCTGACGGCAAAGCCCATGTGAAAGCCACCAAACAAGCTGGCACTTGGACTATTCATGTTTTGTATGTTGTGGTTGAAGGGCGTAAAATGCCCATTGTTTTGATTAACAAAAACAACATCACAATTCCTGGAACGGGTATTGGGACGTAACTTTAGCCAGTGCTTCAGTCAGTGTTTTAATCGGTGCTTTAGCTGGTACTTTTCGTTTCTATGCTATAGCGAAAATCACAATAAGGTGCGCCTTCCATAAGGGTTTGGGTGCGCACCAGTTTCATCTTGGGATTATACCCTTGGCAAAAAGTGCCATCGCGATTGCATGACAACAAATGGCCAATGTCGGCCAGTCCCATATCCTTATACATATCAGCATAGGCGCAATAGGTCATGTTGTACTCAAGCCGTTCATCGGTTTTTACCAGCATGTCTTTTTTAAGCGCCCCGCCCATTTCCCACAGATCTGAGAGCGCCGCGTAATCAAGTAACCCTGGCGCGCCTTCCCCGCCATTATCTCTATACTGCTCGGCGAACTCTTTGCCCTGCTCAACAGATGATTGAATAACAGCCTGAGAAATAACTTCTTTGGCTTCATCGACCCCATGACGTTCTACCAATACGTCATAAATATTTTTAATCATTGCAGCCTCAATACGGCGTTTTTCGAGCATGGGCAGTGGTGCTGGTTTTTCAGACATTTTGTTTCTCTAAGGTTTGGGTGGGCGTGTATCGAGCCAACGATAATACGGCAGCGCTAACCGCGCAACTCTACGCGCAATGGGTTGGAAGGCAATTGCAGCGGGTTTGGAAAGTGGTAGCGCCAACGTTTTGATATTTTCACCAGCGATGGCTTTTGCCATTTCAGCCCCAATGGCCACTGCCAACGCAACACCGCGGCCGTTAAAGCCAATGGCCGACCAATAATTATCACCGAGTTGATGAAAATGGGGATAGCGGTCCATTGTCATGCCAACAAAGCCTGACCAAACATGAGTAAACTCTGGTGCGCCCAATTGCGGAAAGGCTTTGGCCAAGCGTGCCCCAACCATGGTTTTTAAACGCTGCTCAGCATTAAACGGCACCATAAGGGCGGCACCTGTTACCAACCTATTACGAGCATCATAGCGAAAGAATTGCAAATCCCCGCGTGTGTCAGAAACCGCTTGACGGTTGGGCATAATTTCTTCGCGCAACTCTTGGCTTAGGGGGGAGGTCGCCATTTGCCATGAGGTCACAGGGATGAGTGAACGTGCGGTTTTTGTTTCCAATGTGGTTGATAGTTCGTTTGAATAGGCATTGGTTGCCATCAAAACAGCATTGGTTTTTACTGAACCCGTTGGGGCTAAAACCTGCCAACCAGAACCTGATTTTCTAACTTGTTCAGCAATTGAGTTTTCAAAAATTTCAACGCCAGCACGCTCGCAAGCGCTTGCCAAACCACGCGCGAATGCCATCGGATTTATATGGCCGCCCGTAGGATTTAACATGCCACCAAACCATTGCTTGGATCCAAGCAATTTTTCGCAT
>JAMOMM010000203.1 GCA_027067085.1 Hyphomicrobiales bacterium | reverse complement strand
GACGATCAAAACCGTATGGCGGTAATTGCGCAAATATTGCTTTAGCCAAATCACCCCTTCAAGATCAAGATAGTTGGTCGGCTCATCGAGCAATAAAACATCAGGGGCTGCAAACAGCGCCGCGGCCAATGCCACGCGCATCCGCCAACCACCTGACAAAGACGAACAACCAGCAGCTTGCTCAGTTTCAGAAAATCCAAGGCCAGATAAAATCGTTGCCGCCCGTGAAGGGGCCGTGTGCGCATCAATATCGACAAGGCGGGTATGAACTTCAGCAATCCGCATTGGATCTGTGGTGGTTTCAGCTTCTTCCATCAGGGCTGCACGTTCAAGGTCTGCAATCAACACGGTGTCGAGCAAGCTTGTATCACCCGATGGGGCTTCTTGCGCCACGGTGCCAATTTTGGCGCGACGTGGAATTGAAATAGAACCTGTTTCGGGGGAAAGCTTGCCCAAGATGAGTTTAAGCAAGGTTGATTTGCCTGTACCGTTGCGTCCAACAAGGCCAACTTTTTGGCCCGTTGGCAACGCAACAGTTGCCTGGTCCAGCAATAAGCGTCCATCTACGCGGTAGGTTAGGTCATTTATGTGTAGCATATAGCGAAATATGGCCTAGTGCATGTTCATGCACCGTTCGGCCCCGTTCATTGTGTAAATGTCGGGGCTATGGTTATCCTATGCCGCAAAAAGAGGCAAGTCCTACAAAGGCCTAGCATAGGTTTAAGCGACAATTTCCATATGTCCTGTCAGCGACAAATACGCCTGTTCGATCAGATTGTGCATTTCGATAGCATAATCTGCGATTTCTTGCGGCATTTCACTATGTGTATAGCGAGCTGGGTGATAACTGCGGGACAATTTTTTATACTGAGTCTCAATCAACTGGCGGTCTGCATCATGAGGGATGCCCAAAGTTTTAAACGGATCAAACCCATTGTCGTTATTTGACTTCAGGGGCTTGGCAGGGCGGCGTTGAATTTCATTGGCTTCCACAATGGAGGATTTAGCAATAAGTTTGTGGTTGCCATTATGTGCAACAAAAACAGCAAATTTACCATCACCATCCAATGTCCGCAGCAAGTTCGAGGTTTCTGCAATGATTAGCTTGCCATCTAGTTTTCTGCCGTCTGATAGTTTTATTGAAACTTGAATGTATTTTACGCGTTCTTCTGAATTGAACATTTTGCTATCTCTCGTTTAATCCGCCTATCGTTGATAACAACAATATCGTGATGATTTCTCAATCACGTAAAAAGACAAAGCAAACAAAGTGTAAAAAAATAGCAATAGTGAACAAATTGCTCACCATTTATTATAGGACTAGATTGGCGTTTTTTAGCGCTTCTTGGCCGTGTTAAAGATTAACGGCCTGAGGGGCGGGCGTTTGAGCAGGGGCTGTATCGCCGCCAACTTCGGCCTGCGCACTTAGAATTTGGAATGCAGCGTTAATAAGACGGGACATATTTTCTGCATACTTGGTCATTTCGATGGGCATTTCAGTGTTGGCAAAACGATCGGGGTGATACATTTTGGCGCGATCATGGTAAGCGCGTTGAATGTCTGCCATAGGAGAATCAGGAGCCACTTTTAAAACTTGAAAGGGGTTAAAGTCTTTATCGCTATCTGATACTGCGGCAAGCTTCTTCACCTTAGGAATGTCGGTTGGCAACGTTTCGGCAATTGAAGTTTTGCAAATGTACGATTTTTGGCCATTTGCAAGCTCAAACTCCAAGAACTTTCCATCTCCATTTAGTGTGCGAGGTAAGTCAGAGTTCATCGCAATGATAATATTACCGTGCTGTGAACTCCCATCAGTAAGTTTGATGACCGCTGGAATTGGTTTTGTTGCATCGGCTGAACTAAACATCGAAATTTCCTTGAACAAATTAACTATTTGACGGAACGTTATCACCAGACAATTTCATTTAAGTAAACAGATTGGCATTAAATGCCGTAATTTTTTGGCCATAAAGTCAACGTACTGAATAACATACTGAGAGGTGTAATGAGGTTTAATTCAAGTTGATCCTAGTTGGTTCATATTACGTTCATCTAGGCAATCGTATACATTTATTATCTGGGGGTGTGTCCTCACACCCAAAACAAAATTACATATGGTACTTTAAAGTTGGTTTGGTTTAGATTGAACCAGAACGACCTATAGGGTGTTGATAATCTTGCGTTTTATGCTGCGTTTGTTATTCAAACAAAACATGAAACGCTCTAGTAAAAGGTGTATTTCCTTCATGATGTTAAAAAAATTCCGCTATGGATTTAGCGCACTTGTTTTAACTGGCCTGTTGTCAGGCTTTGCTCACACGCCAATTTTAGCGCAGGCCGTTTTGCCAGCCCAAGGCCAGTCTGGTTTTGAAAGTTTAACACCGCGCAAATTGTCCACAATGCCCAACAATTCGCTTTTAACCCTTCAGCGCCAGTTAACGCTGTTTGCAAATAAACGCTCGTTGCCAAGCGGTGTTCGCGCAGGTGCTAAAGCAAAATTACCGCTTGTGAATGCTGAAATAAAACGTCGTGGAATTGGTGGTCGCAGCAGTTCTGGCAACGCAGGAACCTCTGGCGGTATTCTAGCTGTTCTCAATAATTACCGCCAACCGTCTCGTTTGAGCGATAAACAACTAAAGAACCGCCTTCGCCGTCTTGAGCGTGTCAT
>JAMOMM010000202.1 GCA_027067085.1 Hyphomicrobiales bacterium | reverse complement strand
TTATGCCAGATCACATGGTCACTGGTTTTGTGATGCTCATTGCTGGTATGTCTATTTTGGCTCGTATGGCCCGTTGGCGAACCTTAGCCGTGGTAAGCGAAACAATTGTTGTGATCCTTCATGTCGCATATTTGTGGTTGCCAATTTGGTTCTTCTTAATGGCGGCAGCAATTTTTAGCGATGGTTTCATTGATTCCGCATCGGCCCTTCATGCACTTTCAGCTGGTGCCATCGGAACGATGACAATGGCGATGATGACCCGTGCAAGCCTTGGTCATAGTGGTAAGGCGATACATGCAACTGCGATGATAAAAGCAATGTACGGATTGATAATTGTGGGTGCGTTTATCCGCATTTTTGCCACCGCATTGCCGGTAGATTATCTCCATGCAGTTGGCCTTGCTGGCATGCTTTATGCACTAGGAATGCTGCTGTTTGTCATTCATTTCGCGCCAATGTTTTTTAAGAAAAACGTACTAAGAAGTTAGAACGTATCACCAAAAATTGGATGTTGGTTTTTGCCGAAATGATAGGCAAGCACGCTAATTAAGTGCAGTAAAATGAACCTATAAAATGAACCTATTTATTTATGACAATGCGCTAGGCCTAAGCAGCGATACTTGGGGATCTCGGAGACCTCGGGGATATTGGGGCGCATGGGGAGCATGAAGCTTGGACTTGATCGCGCCCTTGGTTTTTTGCTTGGTAAAGCATGTCATCTGCGGCGTTTAACATTGCATTGATGCTGCTGTCTTCTGTTGATAGAAAAATACCGATGCTTAGTGTTGCGCCAACAGGTTGGCCGTCAACGATCTGTGCTTGCTGTTTAAACAGTTTGGAAATTTTGCCTGCAAATTTTCTAATGCTTTTTTCATTAGTGCCTGGAATAAAAATGGCGAACTCTTCGCCACCCAAGCGGCCGCAAACAGCATTTTGTGGTGAGTGTTCATTTATGATTTTACCAAGTTTTGACAGAACTTTATCGCCCGTATTATGGCTAAAAAAGTCATTAACGCGTTTAAAGTGGTCAATGTCGATAAACAACATGGCTTTGGGAACTGTTTTCTCAGATGGCATTTTTTTAAGCAGTTCATTGGCGCTGGAAAAAAAGGCACGCCTAGTTAACAGATTGGTTAGGCTGTCAAGCCGAAGCAGGGCCGTAAGTTTTCTGTTGGCCGCTTTTAGCTGTTTTGCCTGTTTAAGGAAAATATAAACCAAAGGCGGTGAAATGGATGCAGAGACCAAGGCTGCTACAAAAATGGCATTGGGTAAATCTGTTAGATATTTTGTATTGATTTCGTAAAAAATAAAAAACAAAACACTGACAAGAGCAATGGAAAGAATCATCGTTCCAATTGTCACTGTAACAACTTTAATTCCAAGTCGATTTAAAAATTTGCGTTTCATGGTGCCTCCCACGATAATTTTTAAATCAAAAAGTTTAAAAAACCTCAGGTTGTAATGTTAAAATTTTAGTGAATTGAGAAAAAAGGCTCATCAACCAGATTATATAAAATTGATACTGGAAGATAATGGTAATGTGCGGATGCGTTTACCTGTGGCGTTGAAAATGGCGTTGGCAAGGGCTGGGGCTGCGGGCGGCGTGCCCGGTTCTCCAATGCCGCTCATGCGCCCGCTGTTTTGTAAGATAGCTGTCTCGATCTGTGGGCACTGAGAAATGCGCATGGCATCGTAGGTGTCGAAATTTTGTTGCTCAACCATACCATCTTTAAAGGTAATTTCTTGGCCGATGGCTGCTGATAAACCAAAGATAATGCCTGATTGCAGCTGGGCTTGAATGTTGGCGGGATCAAGTGCCATGCCAACATCTGCCACACACCAGACTTTATCAATTTTGATACCGTCAGGGGTGTCGGAAACTTCGATCACTTGGGCCACCCATGCGCCAAATGATAGTACAAAGGCAAAGCCACGGCCTTTTCCTTTTGGCAGTTTTTTACCCCAGTTGGACATGGCTGCAACTTTTTCGACCACTTTGATAGCGGTTGGATGCTTGGCCATGAGTTTTAAGCGCATTTCAACAGGGTCGATTTTACCAGCGGTTGCTAGCTCATCCATAATGCTTTCGTGGAAAAAGCCGTTGTAGGAATTGCCAACCGCGCGCCAGAAACCAACGGGGATGTCTAGTTCAACAGGCTTTGCGGTGACGCGATAGTTTTCGATTGTGTAGGGTTGATCGAATGCGCCTTCAATGGTTGTTTTGTCAGGCCCTACTGCGGGAACAGATGGAAAAGTGCGTTTGAGCAGGCTGCCTAAAATGGGTTGTGTCGCAACATCTATCGTAAGGGTTTTTGGGTGGCCGTCTTTGTCTAAACTGGCTTTGAACCGCGCGATGGCGCCGGGGCGATAGGCATCGTGGGTGACATCTTCTTCGCGCGTCCAAGTGACTTTAACGGGCCGGCCATTGGTATGCTTGGCCATGTGCATGGCCGCAACGGCAAAATCAATTTCAAAACGCCTGCCAAAACCACCGCCAAGCAATGTTGTGTGTACGGTGACGGCATCTGCATCAATTTCAAATTCGCGTGCACCGATCATTTGTAACAATGTGGGGGCTTGGGTGCCAACCCAAAGGGTTAACTTGCCGTCTTTCCATTGCGCGGTGGCGTTCATTGGTTCCATGCAGGTGTGGGCGAGGTAGGGGGCTTTGTATT
>JAMOMM010000201.1 GCA_027067085.1 Hyphomicrobiales bacterium | reverse complement strand
ATTTACGCATATAGCCTTTACCATGGGAGGCACCGATTAAAACCAGCGCGATTGCAACAAGAACTAATGTTACGAAATGGCTCCATGACGGTGGGTTGAAAACGATAATTGCCGAATCTGGGCCATACCGCGACATACCAAAGCCCCAAATCATTAGACCTAAACCAACAAATGACAGCAGCGAAAACACCCCTTTGTAGGGTTTTTCGCCAATGGCCCCAACCATTACGCTTCGCAATGGTGTTGCAGTCAAAACATGAATGCCGAAGAAAATTACCAAACCCACTATCAAAATCGTCATCTGTTTTACCTTCTTGATTTTTATGTCTTTGGAATTCACAATACATGAGATCGCCAACCAAATATACTAGAGCGTGATAATCGAATATGACAATAAATTTACAAATTGCTCGCAAACGGTTGACTGACTTAAAGGTGTTGACAGAGGAGCTTTCCAAACTTTCAGCGCAAAATCGAAAGCCGGTTACACTGGATCAGCAATCAACAGGTCGCCTCACCCGCATGGATGCCATGCAGCAACAGGCCATGGCGCAAGCCCAAGAACGCAACCGCGTTGCAACCCTAGTGCGAATCGATCAAGCGTTGAAGCTCATCAATGATGGCGAATATGGGTATTGCTTATCGTGCGGTGAAGAAATTGCTGAGAAGCGTTTGGAAATTGACCCAACCGCGACCCATTGCGTGTCCTGTTTAAGCTAAAACACATGGCGTTACTGTAAGCGTAGTTTTACGTGAGCAATGGGTGAACCCTCATCATTGTTGATGCCGTCAAACGTCAACAGCAAGCTGAGCATATCGTCGTGAAAACTTAGCACCGACAACCCTTCAAATTTTTGACCTGCGTATGGACCTGCAACATTACCAAGGTGTTCCAATCGCCCTGTTTTCGGTGTCCAAATCCATAAGGCAAAAGGCATGTCAATTTTGGCGTTTTGGTAAAATGGCTTAACGCGGCATTTTGTTTCGATCAAATAACGGCCTTCATCATTTATTTTTTCACTACTCACACCAGCTGGTCCCGTCACCACTAACATGCGGTGGCGGCCAAGCGGCTCAAG
Organism: Hyphomicrobiales bacterium; assembly: GCA_027067085.1. Classification (GTDB taxonomy): domain Bacteria; phylum Pseudomonadota; class Alphaproteobacteria; order Rhizobiales; family Aestuariivirgaceae; genus JALWJW01. The sequence goes on along the minus strand of JAMOMM010000201.1, from coordinate 1,612 downwards.
CGCGCGAATACCGATACCTTTTATGGGCTTCTTGTTTACTCTAAATGTCAGATATTCTCGCTTAGCGTTGGTTGCTGGTAAATTGCCTGCAAACAATTCATTGGCTTTTGCCGTGATGACCCAAGCACCTGCATTATCATAAACCGAGGGACTGCGGAGGCCGAAAAATAATTTGCCATTTTGATAGGCCATGCCTTCGACGTTTAGCCCACCGCATTGTAGTGGTGTATCGGCAAAATATTCAAAACCACCCTTAGCGTTTTTAAGCAACGACATAATGTTTTTACGCTGCACTCGTCTGCATTCACCTTGGATGTTTGCGGCACCGTCTAGTGGTTGAGCAATAAGTGCCCAGCGCTCGGGTGATGGCATGACGCTTTTTTTACGGCGATTACCCCATGATCCTGCAATGAACAACGAGCGGCCATCAGATGCTATTGATTCAAAATCTCGTTCTGGTTTTTTGCCTGGTAAACACCAAAGGCCTCTCTTTTTTGCTAACACGGGGCCAGGTGTGCATGACAATTTTCCGCCAGCAGTTTGGGTGATGGAGATTTGTTGCAAGCCTTTTTTCTCATCGGCAACAATGAAACAACTGCTCTGGCCCTTACCTTGAGCAAAACATTTCACCCCACTTATTTCTTCGTTGTACTTTGCCTTGCCGTCAAACAATGCGCCAGCGCACATGACGGGCGTTGGGCTGATGGTTTTTACTTTTGCGGCAACTTGTGATGCGCCAACTATGGTAAAAGCAATCATCAGGCTGGTTTTGACTTTGGGCATTTTCATCGTTTTATCGCTCGATTCAATTGACATTTTTTTGGCATGTCGACAAAGTGGGACAGGGCTCAGATCAGGGAACAATAAATGAAACTATACAGCGCCGCAATCGCATCATCTATTCTTTTAAGTTCAAGCATTGCCGCCCATGCTGGAACAGTGTGCAGTGAGAAAACACACACCAAGTATGGAGAAACACGGATTTACTCAAAAGACTACATAGCAACCTGTCGCCCAAACGGTTCGTGCGCGGCAGTTACATATAAAATGAACAAAGGAACTTTAGAAAAAGATGCCCCACTTGGTTGGGATCATCGCATGTCAATCTCGCGCTTTAGCAAAGGCGGGCCATGGGAAATCACCTTTACGGCGGTAACAGTCGTGCCTGATTTATCACAAAGCATCCGTCTGATCGTTGACAAAAATAACAGTCACAAAATTATGTCAGCATTCTTGCGCCAAAAACAAGCCATCAATGAAATCAGCATAGACACAAAGCTCAGCGATATTATTTTGAAAAAGTTAAAAAAAGGCTCAAACGTGCGTTGGGAGTATACTGTAAAAGGTGCTGAAAAAGGGCAAGAAGGCGCAACCGTGTTCTCACTTGTTGGCCTAACCAAAGCCCTAAAATGGGCCGACTGCGCGCAAAGGTTGGGTGGGTTTTAAGTTTGGGCCAACAAGTAACCCAAACTCAAATTTATTAGTAACTTCCGGTGCAATACCACTTTCCATTGCGTTTTACCGCGCGGATTGAAACCCAAAATGGATGTTGTTTTTGGCAATAGGCAGTAACCGTTTGGTAGTTTATTTTGGATGGCGCTTTAGTCCCTTT
>JAMOMM010000200.1 GCA_027067085.1 Hyphomicrobiales bacterium | reverse complement strand
TGAGCCTTTTCAATGGCTTACTAAAAGACAACTTTGTGCCAATTGCTCAATCAGAAACACGTTAACCATAAAATCTGACTTTGATTCGACCAAGCCTTTGATTCGTCGGCGGTTTTCAGGCAGATGTCCCCCAAAATTAATGGCCAATCGCGACTGTCTTAGACAACAAAAAAAAGCCGCTAACTATATGTTAGCGGCTTTGGTTTTTGTGGTTTTTGCGGTTTTTGCTAAATTTAAATTTAGTGCGCTGTCTGAGCCGCCGTTTTTGCAGCAGCAGCTTTTGCCGTTTCTGCTCTGACTAAGGCAGCAGCAGCTTCGGCTTCTTCGTCCCATTCAATGGCCTCTGGCATATCTATAAGAACATGCGGGAGGACATCATCTAAATGGCCAACAGGAATGATTTCCATGCCTTCCTTCACATTGTCAGGAATTTCAGCCAAGTCTTTGACGTTTTCTTCAGGGATCAATACCTTAGTGATGCCTTCTCGAAGAGCTGCCAAAAGCTTCTCTTTAAGACCGCCAATAGGTAGCACCCTGCCCCGCAGCGTGATCTCGCCCGTCATCGCAACATCTTTAGACACTTTGGTGCCTGTCATTACAGACACAATGGTTGTTGCCATTGCGATGCCAGCTGATGGGCCATCTTTTGGAGTCGCGCCTTCTGGTACGTGGACGTGGATGTCTTTAGTGTCAAACATTGGTGGTTTGATACCAAAGCTGGCCGCGCGTGAACGCACATAGGAATTGGCCGCCGAGATGGATTCCTTCATCACATCTTTCAGGTTGCCCGTAACAGTCATTTTGCCTTTACCCGGCATCATCACTGCTTCAATGGTCAACAACTCGCCACCAGTTTGCGTCCAAGCCAAGCCAGTTACACAACCAACAAGATCTTCACGCCCAGCTTCCCCGTGACGGAATTTTGGCACACCAAGATAGGTTTCAATAACCTCAGCAGTAATGCTCACTGATTTCTTTTTAGTGGTCAGCAATTCCTTGACGGTTTTTCGGGCAAGCTTTGACAATTCACGTTCAAGGCCACGTACACCAGCTTCGCGCGTGTAGCGACGGATAACGTCTAAAATGATGTCGTCTTTAATCAACATTTCTTTTGCATTTAAGCCATGGTTTTTCAGTGCCTTCGACAACAAATGACGTTTAGCGATTTCAAGCTTTTCATCTTCTGTGTAGCCAGCAATGCGGATGATTTCCATGCGATCAAGCAAGGGGCCAGGAATGTTCATAGAGTTCGACGTGGTGATAAACATCACGTTGGACAAATCATATTCCACCTCAAGGTAGTGATCCATAAAGGTGCTGTTTTGCTCAGGATCAAGAACCTCAAGCAATGCAGAAGACGGGTCACCACGGAAATCCATACCCATTTTATCAATTTCATCGAGCAAGAATAACGGATTGTTTTTCTTGGCCTTCTTCATTGATTGGATGACTTTACCTGGCATTGAGCCGATGTAGGTACGACGGTGACCGCGAATTTCGCTTTCATCGCGCACACCACCCAAAGACATGCGAGCAAACTCGCGCCCTGTGGCTTTGGCAATGGACTTGCCCAAAGACGTTTTACCAACGCCGGGAGGTCCAACGAGGCAAAGGATAGGCCCGCGGATTTTATTGACGCGTTGTTGGACGGCTAAATACTCGATGATGCGTTCTTTGACCTTTTCCAAGCCATAGTGATCTTCATCCAAAATCTTTTGAGCAAAATCGAGGTCTTTTTTGACCTTTGATTTCTTACCCCATGGCACACTCAACAACCAATCAAGATAATTGCGGACAACCGTTGCCTCGGCTGACATCGGGCTCATTTGGCGCAATTTTTTCAGCTCGTTATCAGCTTTTTCACGCGCTTCTTTGGTGAATTTGGTTTTTTCAATCTTGGCTTGCAGTTCACCAAGCTCGTCCGTTTCATCACCATCGCCAAGTTCTTTTTGAATGGCTTTCATTTGCTCATTCAAATAGTACTCACGTTGGGTTTTTTCCATTTGGCGTTTAACGCGCGAACGGATTTTCTTTTCAACTTGAAGAACAGATATTTCGCCTTCCATCAACGCATAGATTTTTTCTAGGCGCGCGGTCACAGATGGAGCCTCAAGCAGTTCCTGCTTATCAACAATTTTAACCGCAAGGTGCGCCGAAATCGTATCAGCAAGTTTGTCTGCTTCTTCAATTTTAGATACGCTTGTAACAGTTTCTGCTGGGATTTTTTTGTTGAGCTTCACATAGCTTTCAAAATTGGACGATACAGTACGCGCCAAAGCTTCTGTTTCATCAGGATCAGTTTCAACATCAACAAGCACTTCAATTTCGGCTTCAAAATAATCTTCGTTGTCTGTGTAAGCTGTAACTTTTGCGCGCTCAGACCCTTCAACCAAAACCTTTACAGTTCCATCAGGCAACTTCAACAACTGCATTACAGTCGCGATTGTGCCGATTGAATAGATTGATTCTGTTGTTGGATCATCGTCATTTGCATCACGTTGGGCAGCGAGCAAAATTTGTTTATCACCCTGCATCACTTCTTCAAGCGCTGCGATTGACTTTTCACGGCCGACAAACAAAGGAACGATCATGTGCGGAAAGACAACAATGTCGCGCAATGGCAGCACTGGAAGGATCCGATTACCCGTGGTTTCTTCAGTATCTTCTACTGGATCAACGGCGTCATTTGAGGTTTTATCACTCATT
>JAMOMM010000199.1 GCA_027067085.1 Hyphomicrobiales bacterium | reverse complement strand
CCAGAAGTAGCTAATCAATTAGATTTCATTTGTCGGCTCTACCAACAATTATCGCAAATTCTCACGCTAGGTGTAAGCGGTGTTTTTGACCCAGAAATTGCCCCTGTTGGATTAAAGAAGCTTATCTCTACCACGATGTCAGCGCCCGATATTGCTCATGCTCAGGCAATATTAACGGATACCCAAGTGCAACTTAAAGAGATTTTTGATCGCGAAATAGGTCGTTTAGATTATGAGTCCATGACCTAAGGAAAACTTCGCCTATTAAGCAACTTGCTCAACATCGTGCGAGGCGTTGGTGTCGTCATCTAACATTTCAGGTTTTTTTTTAAATACGATGGAAACGGTGGTGCCTACGTTCTCGGTGCTTTCAATCAAAAGCTTGCCGCCATGCAGTTCAACCAATGAGCGCGAGATTGCAAGACCCAATCCAGAACCGCCTTTTGATTTAGTGAACTGGTTTTCTACTTGCTCAAACGGATTACCCAACTTCTCTAGGTCGATTTGCGGGATGCCGATGCCTGTATCGCAAATAATAATTGTATTGGTTTCAGGGCAAGACTTGCTGGTAATGGTCACTTTGCCTTCCTGCGGTGTGAACTTAATAGCATTGGTCATCAAATTGATAAGCACTTGTTTTAGGGCGCGCTTATCGGCCATGATTTCATCTTTACCAGACACTTTATTGACCAACGTGATGCCTTCTTGCGAAGCACGTGGCCCAGCAATGCGAAGTGATTCTTCAACCACGTCTGCAACATGAAACGTGCTCAATTCAAGATGAACGCGGCCAGCCTCAATTTTTGACATATCTAGAATGTCATTGATGACTTCAAGAAGGAACTGACCAGAGCGGTGAATGTCTTTGGCGTACTCTAAATATTTTGGTGTGCCGATTGGACCAAAAAATTCTTGTTCCATGATTTCGCTAAAACCGATAATGGCGTTTAGTGGCGTACGTAATTCATGGCTCATATTGGCAAGGAATTCAGACTTTGATCTGTTGGCATGTTCAGCCCGGTTTCTTTCTTGCGAATATTTTTCAGCCAATTCAGCGAGGCGTTGGGACTGTTGTTCGATACTCATCCGCGATTTTTGTAAGTCGCGTACTGTTTTCATTAGTTCGCGTTCTGAAACCGATAAGCGCTCACCGTGTTGTTTGATTTGTGTAATGTCAGTGCCAACAGAAACAAAGCCTCCATCTTTGGTGCGTCGTTCATTGATTTGCAGCCACTTGCCATCTTCTAAGCGCACTTCAAATGTGCTGCCTTGGTTTTTCTTGCCCGTATCTTTCGAAGTGCGTTGGCGAATAGCAGGTTCTTTGGCAGCCTTTGTCACTTGGTCATAAGCTGCACCTGGTTGACAAACGCTTGCTGGTAGATTGTGGAATTGCTGATACTTTGAATTACACATCACCATTTTGTTGTCAGGGTCCCAAAGCACAAAAGCTTCTGAGATATTTTCAATGGCATCCTTCAACCTAAGTTCGGCTTCGCGGTTTAGCTGATCGTTGAGTTTCTGCTCGGTAATATCAATGGCGATACCAACCAGGTGAGGGGCTTCTTCACCTGGCGCATCTGAAAGTTCACACCGTGTTCTAAGCCAAACCCAATGGCCATCTTTGTGGCGCATGCGAAACTCTTGATCGATAGCAGGGCGGCCGCCTTGCAACATGGTTTCAGCAAGGTTATCGATGGGGTCATCATCAGCATGTAATAGGTCAGCCACTTCGCCATAAGACAATCGGTCGGTGCGCGGTTCGAGACCTAAAATCTCAAACATAGATTTTGACCAAAAAATACGACCGTTTGCAATGTCCCAATCCCATAGGCCACAACGTCCACGCTCAAGGGCTTTGTCTAAACGGTCCGTTGCTCCGATAAGAGTTTGGTCAGCATCTGCAGCGCGTGCTGCCTGCCAATGAAAGGCAGTACCCAGCAAAACCAGAACGCCAAGCGTTACGATAAACAGGGTTGAAATTTGAGCAACGTTTGAACGCCACAAACTTAGCAATTGGTCTTTGTGTTGCACCATAACAAGGTTGCCAGCAAAAGGGGCAAGCGATGCATTGCCAATGAAAACCTCAGTGCCATTTTGCAAGCTTGTTGCAAACACGCTTGTTTGCTCTTGAGCCAGTTTTGTTAAACCAGGATCAGAAAGAATAGAGGCGATCAAGCGGCCATCTAAATCGGCATGATGGGGGAGCGAAGTGAGGATTTTACCCTTTGCCCCAATGATAAGATAAAACCGTCCAGCCGTTGTTGCTTCTGGAGGTAAACTCATTTTTAATTCTAATGGATCAGGTTGGATCAGGTTTTTTGATTTGCCTAATCTCGTCCCTAAGGCACCACTTAGTTGAGTCGCTGCTATCTGCAAATACAATTGAGAGACCTTGCCGTGGTCGCGCACGTGCTCATCACGGTTTTTGGAAAGTTGTAAAACCAGCGCTGTACCAAGGATAATTAGGAATAGAAAAATCAGACCAGTAACGAGGTTTCTTAGGAGTCGTTCCGATACCGTAATGTGTTTCCAGCGAGGAGACAAAGGAATCCGAAAACTACGGTCTTTAATAAACAAACCTCCCAGATGTGCTTTTGACAAAGCCGTTCCCTCTCGTCTTTCAATCAGTAAAATGGATACTCGGCATTAAGTTAAGCCGCCCTAACCGAATCATTGTTCCCTATTGATTCGAAACTCAGGTGATTTGTCCAGTTATTACCGTAAAAAAACGCTAAAAATGTGGATTTTTAGATTTAGTATTGAGTCAATGCTTAGTTGATTTTAGCCCAATCTTTATGCCAAAGATCGTTCAGCCATTTCAAAAGTATCCTTAGAAAGACCGTCAGTTTCTTTAACACGCTGCAAGGCTTGTTGAGCCAATTGTGATCTGACAGGTTCAAGCATGCGCCAGCTTCTAAAGGCGCTAGACAATCGCGCGGCAACCTGTGGATTGATTTTATCAAGCTCAATAATGACATCGGCAAACAACTCATAACCCGATCCATCATCGGCGTTAAAGCAAACTGAATTGTTCATTGCAAAGCCACCGATTAAAGCGCGTACGGTATTTGGTTTTTTGATCGAAAATGCTTCGTGGTCCATAAGCTCTCTGATCTGCCCAAGGGTTTCAGGGAACGGCACTTGAGCATGTAATCCAAACCACTTATCAACCAACAAGTGATCATCTTTGTGGTCTTGGTAGAACAGATCAAAAGCTTCGTTTCTTTCCGGCACATCAAGGTACGATAAAGCAGACAGGGCATTGAACTTATCGCTCATGTGACGTGCATGCGTAAATTGTTTGAAAGCCAAGTTCGCGCCAAGTGCTGGGTCATGTGCGCCAAGTAAGTTCAGGGCCGCTTGTTTTAAACTACGTAATCCCACAGCATTTGCATCTGGAGAATAAGTCGCCTCAAGAGGGCGTTGAAGAACGTGCAACAGGGTTGCTTTAAGATGTCCGCCCAACTGGCTCGCAACATGCTGGTGCGCATCAAAAATGCTTTGCGGGTTAACGTTTGTTGCAATTTTACTCGCGGTTTCGCCTTGCGATGGCAGTGTTAACATTTGCGCAACAAATGCTGCTTCTAGAGTTTCATCATTGATAATACTTTCCAGCGCTGCCGCATACGCATCAAGACCGTTAGGTGTGCGCTCTGGCGTGCTGACGCGGTCAAGAATAATGGTGCTGGCAACCTGTTGGGCCGCCTCAAAACGATTAAAAGAATCGTGATCGTTCGCCATTAAGAATAATAGATTTTCTTGGGTGTTATTTGTTTGCAAAATGATCGGTGCAGAAAATCCGCGATTGATTGATAGAACAGGTTGTTGGGCGATATTATCAAACACCAACGTCGTCTCAAGTTGTCTTAAAATAACAACGCCGTTATTTACAACGTTATCACACGTGGCCGTTAAATCATTTCCATCAGGACCAACCAAACCAAAAGCCAGCGGGATCACAAAGGGATTTTTTACGGGTTGGCCAGGTGTAGGTTTGGTAACTTGCGATAATTTTAAAGTATATGTCTTATCAATCGCATTGTAGTTCCCTTGCGCAACAACATTTGGCGTACCAGCCTCATTATACCATTGCATAAATTGCTCAAAGTTTTGACCAGATGCCTGTGCCATGCACGCAATGAAGTCTTCAATTGTTGCCGCTTCCCCATCATGGCGATGGAAATAGGTATCCATTGCTTGGCGAAAAGCAGTGTCGCCAATAATGGTTTTAATCATGCGAACAACTTCAGCACCTTTTTCATAAATGGTGGCCGTGTAAAAATTATTGATTTCCATATAGCTTTGCGGGCGCACGGGATGAGCCAAAGGCCCAGCATCTTCAGGGAACTGATGGGCGCGCAAAAGTCTAACATCGCCAATGCGTTTAACAGGGCGCGAGCGCACATCAGAAGAAAACTCTTGATCGCGAAAAACCGTCAGCCCTTCTTTAAGGCAAAGCTGAAACCAATCGCGACAGGTGATGCGGTTGCCACTCCAATTGTGAAAGTATTCATGCGCAATAATAGCTTCAATGTGTATGTAGTCTAAATCCGTAGCCGTGTCGGGCCGCGCCAGAATAAATTTGTCATTAAAGACGTTGAGGCCTTTGTTCTCCATGGCACCCATGTTGAAATCTGAAACCGCAACAATCATGAAAATATCAAGATCATATTCGCGGCCAAATACTTCTTCATCCCACTTCATTGAGCGTTTCAAAGATTCCATTGCCCAAGCACAACGATCTTCTTTGCCGTGTTCGACAAAAATTTCTAACGTTACATCGCGTCCTGACATGGTGACAAAATGATCGCTAACCTTTGCAAGGTCACCCGCCACAAGGGCAAACAAGTAACTTGGCTTGGGGAACGGGTCTTCCCAAATGGCAAAATGGCGATTAGTGCCTTCAATATCACCTTCTAAAACCTTGTTGCCGTTAGAAAGCAGAACAGGATTTTCAGATTTATCTCCTTCAATACGAACACGGTACTTCGCCAAAACATCAGGTCGATCAAGAAAAAATGTTATACGACGAAATCCTTCAGCTTCACATTGGGTGCAATAATTGCCGCCACTTCGATATAGCCCCGATAATGCGGTATTGTTTTGCGGATCACATATGGTTTCAATTTCTAAGGTGAAGTGTTCGCGTGGAATATGGGTTATGATTAGTTTGTCTTTGGAAACAGTATACTGATTGCGCTCAAGCGGGACACCAGTAATCGCGATAGACTGGAGGTCAATATTTTCACCATCCAAGACCAAAGGTCCATAAGGGGTTTGCGACTTTGGATTGGTTCTAAAATCAATTCGAGTCGTTACGCGGGTTTTGTGCGGGTCTAATTTTACATCAAGCGAAACGTGGTCGATTAGGTAAGCTGAGGGTTGGTAGTCTTTAAGGTGAATTGTTTGAAGTGAATTTACGGCCATTATGTCTACCTATGTATCTACCTAAAACTAAAGTGATTCTTTGTATGAATTGATAACAGCAAAATATGATATGTCCCACAATATAAAATTTGACCAGTTGGTCCACTTAAAGTTCTTTTCGCCGTAAATTAGATTGTCTACTATGAAAAAAACAAACAAAAAAATAGAGGTAACGCAATGGGGTTCTTAACGACCCATGTTCTAGATACAGCCAGCGGCAACCCAGCAGCAAATATGAGTATCGAACTTTTCCGAATTGAGAATGACGACGCTGTTTTGTTAAAAACGGTTGTTACCAATAGTGACGGGCGAGTAGATGGACCAATTTTACCGGAACAAGAATTTGCTATTGGAGTGTATGAATTGCGCTTTAATGCGGGCAATTATTTACGCGAGCAAAATAGTGAACTTCAAGAGCCGTTATTTTTAGACATTATTCCCATTCGCTTCGGCATGGCCGAGCAAGGCTCGCACTATCATGTGCCTTTGTTGATTTCCCCATTTGGGTATTCAACGTATCGCGGATCTTGAAGTTATGCCAAAAAAAAGCATCAAATTCTTTCATGGCACCGAGTTGGTGGAACTGTCTAACGTCGGCCCAAGTGAAACTATATTAGATTACTTGCGATTGCGTATGCACTTAACAGGCACCAAAGAAGGGTGTGGGGAAGGCGATTGCGGCGCATGCACCGTTGCTATAGGGCAGCTGCACGAAGGAAAAGTTGCCTATCAACCCGTAAACAGTTGCATTCAACTGCTTGGCAGTCTCGATGGCAAAGAGCTTGTGACCGTAGAGGACTTGGCATCGCCCTCAGGTAAGCTTCACCCTGTGCAATCAGCAATGGTCGAAAACCATGGATCGCAATGTGGGTTCTGTACACCAGGGTTTATTATGAGCCTGTTCGTCCTTCAACAAGAAGGAACGAACCCTGACCGTAATGAAATAAACAATGCCCTTGCAGGTAATCTATGCCGCTGCACAGGTTATCGCCCGATCATTGATGCGGCCAAACAAGTGTGCAATGAACCTGTCATTGAGCGACCCGCAGCGTTATTCGCATTATTAGAAAAGAACCAAGACACTTTTATCGGTGATGAAACTAGTTTTTTTGCCAGCCCATCGACGCAAAGCGCTTTGGCCACGCTTTACCACGAACACCAAGATGCAACTTTAGTGGCCGGTGCGACCGATGTTGGCCTGTGGATCACCAAACAATTACGCCCCTTGCCCAAGGTAATTTACTTAGGTGCGGTTAAAAGTTTGAAGAATATTGCCATTGAGATTGCAGATTTGGTCATGGGCGCAGGTGTTACCTATGCTCAAGCTTTGCCCCATCTTGATGCTTTGCACCCAGATCTTGGTCAAGTCGTTCGCCGTATTGGCTCAAAACAAGTGCGCGCTGTTGGCACCATTGGTGGTAACATTGCCAACGGATCGCCGATCGGTGATATGCCGCCAATGTTAATTGCGTTATCAAGCCAAATCGAATTGCGTTCAATCGAGGGAAAACGATCAATTGCCCTTGAAGACTTTTATATCGAGTATGGAAAACAAGATTTAAAACCAAATGAGTATTTGGCGCAAATTCGAATTTCGCTGCTTCAGGCCAACCAACAGTTTCGGGCCTACAAAATTTCAAAACGCTTTGACCAAGACATCTCGGCGATAATGGCTGGCTTTTGTTTTACCATTGAGAACGATGCAATCATGAATGCAAGATGTGCATTTGGCGGCATGGCGGGCACCCCGATGCTGGCTCATAAAACGCAAGCAGCTCTAATGGGTTTGAGCATAAAAGATGAAACGGCATGGCAACAAGCTGCACAATTACTTGCGCAAGATTTCACTCCAATGGATGATATGCGTGCCAGCGCGCAATACCGCCTGAACACCGCCAAAGCTTTGTTGCTAAAAGCGCGTGCTGAAATTGCGGGAGAAACCAATACGCGCATTCTGCAAGCAGATTCAAAAGGAGCACCCACCCATGCTCAATGAAAGCGCCAAACACAAAACTCACGATAGTGCCGTTCATCATGTTAAAGGCGATGCGCCTTATATTGATGACATGCCAGAACCACACGGCACGCTTCACGTGGTCCCAGGATATACCAATGTTGCTGCAGGAAAAATCGCCCATTTGGATTTAGAGGCTGTTCGCACTGCCCCTGACGTTGTAACGGTTCTTACGTACGCTGATATTGTTGGCATGAACGATTGCAGCCCCGCCATGGGGGATGATCTGATTTTGGCGATCGATGAAGTTTTCTTTAGTGGTCAGGTCATTTTTGCCGTGGTCGCTAAAACCAGAGACGCAGCACGAAAAGCGGCAAAATTAGTAGGCATCGAAATAGCTACAATGTCGCCCGTTTTAACCATTGCAGACGCAAAGAAAAAATCCAAAACCGTATTACCGCCTTATCAATTTAAGCGCGGTGATGTTGAGAGCGAAATCGCAAATTCGCCACATAATTTAAACAGCGAAATTGTCGTTGGTGGCCAAGAGCATTTCTATCTTGAAGGTCAAATCGCCTTTGCCGTACCACTTGAGGGCACATCGATGAAAGTTTATTCATCAACCCAACATCCAAGTGAAGTACAACATTGCATTGCCCGTATGCTGGATCTACCTCAAGCCGATATTATTTGCGAAGTCAGGCGCATGGGCGGCGCGTTTGGTGGCAAAGAAAGTCAAGCCACACAATGGGCAGCACTTGCCGCGCTCGCCGCTGCAAAAACAGGTAAACCGTGCAAGCTACGGCTTGATCGCGATGACGATATGATTTTGACGGGTAAACGCCATGATTTTGAAATTGAATATCAAGCAGGTTTCAACGATCAAGGCCAACTGACATCGGTTAAATCTGATCTTTACGCGCGCTGCGGTTGCTCTGCTGATTTATCCCTTGGGGTAAACGATCGCGCTATGTTCCATGCTGACAACGCATATTTTTATCCCAGTTTAGAAATCAACTCTTATCGGATGAAAACCAATACGGTTTCCAATACGGCATTTCGTGGCTTTGGTGGCCCGCAAGGAACCGTTTTTGCCGAACGTATGATGGATGAAATTGCCTGCAAACTTGGCAAAGACCCGCTTGATGTAAGGCTGACAAACTTATACGGGCCAGATCGTGACATAACCCCATATGGTATGCAAGTTGTTGACAATATTGCACCACAGATTATGCGTGAACTTGAAACCTCATGTGATTATCGCAAAAGACGCACGGCCATTACGAAGTTTAATGCTGAGAACAAATATCTTAAAAAGGGTATCGCGCTCACGCCAGTAAAGTTCGGCATTTCATTCACCCTTATCCATCTCAATCAAGCAGGGGCGTTGGTCCATGTTTATACTGATGGCTCGGTGCAAATAAACCACGGCGGCACCGAGATGGGCCAAGGGCTATATACCAAAGTGGCCAGCATTGTTGCCAATGAATTTGGCATAGATATTGACGTTGTAAAAATTACCGCAACCACCACCGATAAGGTGCCAAACACGGCTCCAACCGCAGCATCTGCTGGCACCGATCTAAATGGCATGGCAGCTAAAAATGCCTGCGAAACAATCAAGAAGCGGTTGGCTGTTTTGGCTGCTGAACAATTAAACTGCAGCGCGGGGGACATTCGTTTTAGTCAAAACAAAGTGACTTGTCCCAAAGGTGAGATGAACTTTGCTGACTTAACAAAGAAAGCATTTTTACAGCGGGTTTCGTTATCAGCGACAGGGTTTTATGCAACACCAAAAATCACTTGGGACCGTGAGAACGTGGAAGGCACCCCGTTCTTTTATTTCGCTTATGGCGCATCATGCAGCGAAGTCACCATTGATACACTTACGGGCGAAATGAAAGTTGAGCAGGTTGATATTTTACACGATGTTGGGACATCGCTAAACCCAGCAATCGACATCGGCCAAATCGAAGGCGGTTTTGTACAGGGCATGGGCTGGCTGACCACCGAAGAATTGGTGTTTGATGATAGGGGACAATTGCGCACTCATGCGCCATCGACTTATAAAATTCCGACCGTGTCCGATATACCAGAAAATTTCACCACGAAATTATGGGAATCTGATGGTAATAAAGCTGACACCATTTATCGCTCAAAAGCGGTTGGTGAGCCACCCGTCATGTTGGCGCTGTCAGTTTTCTCAGCTATTTTTGATGCTGTTGCCAGTGTTGCGCCAAATATCGTGCCCAAGTTGCATGCGCCAGCAACACCTGAGTCAATTATGAAAGCTGTTGCGTCAATGAAGTCAGCAACGGCGTGACCATAAATATTTGGCATACTGTGGCCCAACTCATCTCTGGCAATGATCGCGCAGTAGTGTTGACAATCATTGCGGTGAAAGGCTCGGCACCGCGCAATGTTGGAACGCAAATGGTGCTGTCGTCAACAGGCGAACAATTTGGCACCATTGGCGGTGGCGAACTAGAGTGGCAAGCAACGAAACAAGCCCAACAATTGCTCAATGAAAAACACGGCCCAAGGCAATTGCAGGCGGACTATATCTTAGGCCCAGATTTAGGTCAGTGTTGCGGTGGGCATGTGACGGTGTCGTTTGCTATTTTTGACAAAGCAGACTTGGCCCAAATAAACCAGAACGCAAAAAGTTCTGCGCAACAAAACCTGAGACAATCGTTGTATTTGTTTGGTGCTGGCCATGTTGGCTCGGCGATGGTGACAGCATTGGCACCGCTTGCTTTCGATATTAAATGGTTTGATCGTCGCAAAGATATTTTTCCGAAATCAAAATTGGAAAATGTCGAATATCGATCGCACGAAGCATCGACAAATTGCTTTGAAAACGTGCCCGAAAATACCTTTGTGTTGGTGATGACCCATAACCATCAACTTGATTTTGATCTCACTTTACAGGCTTTGCAGCAGCGAGAAGTTGTGTTTACGGGTTTAATCGGTAGCGCCACAAAACGCGCCCGTTTTTGCAAACGTTTTGCTGAATCTGGCTTGGCGCTAAAGACCATAGAAAAACTGACCTGCCCAATAGGGTTAGAGGGTGTTTATGATAAGTCACCACCTGCGATTGCAGCGTCTGTGGTTGGGCAATTGTTGCAACAAATTGATTTGTTGAAAACTGGCAAAAAACCCGTGCATTTGGTCAAAAATAGCGCTTAGCTAAAGGCGGAGGGATGCAATTTTGTCAGAACAGTCTAAAGTACAAAGCCCAGATCAAAACAAAGAACAAAAAAATGGCGCTCAAACTCCACTTATAGAAGTTCGCAACATCACCAAAATGTATGGTGATTTAGCCGCCAATAAAGACGTTTCTTTAGCGATCAATGAAGGTGAAATTCACGCGCTGCTTGGTGAAAACGGCGCGGGAAAATCAACCCTTGTAAAAATCATCTACGGCTCTTTACAGCCCACATCTGGTGAAGTTTATTGGCAAGGTGAAAAGATCACAATTGCCAACCCCGCCGCTGCACGTCAACTGGGCGTTGGCATGGTGTTTCAACATTTTTCATTGTTTGATGCTCTAACCGTTGCAGAAAATATTGCGCTGGCTTTGCCTGGCAAACTTGACTTACCGAAATTGTCTGAAAAAATCGCCCGCGTTTCGGTGGAATACGGATTGCCTTTAATTCCAACAGCTTTGGTGGCTGACTTATCTGTAGGCGAGCGTCAGCGTATCGAGATTGTCCGCTGTTTGTTGCAAGAACCAAAACTGTTAATCATGGATGAGCCAACAGCAGTTCTTACACCGCAAGAAGCCGATCAATTGTTCGAAACTCTGCATCGTTTGTCGAGCGAAGGCTGCGCGGTTCTTTATATTTCTCATCGCTTAGATGAAATTCAACGCCTATGCCACAACGCCACGATTTTGCGCCATGGCAAAGTTGTTGCAACATGCGATCCACAAGAAGAAACAGCGGCAAGTTTAGCCCGTCTTATGGTTGGCGCAGACGTACATGAGATTAAAGCTAAATCTGCAGCGCTTACAGGCGAAACAATACTCTCAATTAAGCAACTTTCGTTACCAGCTGATGGGCCTTTTTCCGTTGCTTTAAAGAATATCAATCTCGATGTACGCGGTGGTGAAATTGTTGCAATTGCAGGCGTAGCAGGCAACGGCCAAGGCGAGCTTTTTGATGCCTTGTCGGGTGAAAAGTTATCACAAGCAGAGCAAGTGGTTTTGATCTCTGGAACAGAAGTTGGCCGCCAAAATATTATTGCAAGACGAAAACTAGGCGCAGCATTTGTGCCCGAAGAACGTTTGGGGCATGGCGCTGTGCCAGAGTTTTCATTAACTGATAATGTTGTGCTCACTCGCTACGCAACGGGTGATAATGTCGTCTCAAAAGGCATGATCGATACGGCCATTGCAGCCACAATACAAACCAGTATTTCTACTGAATTCGATGTGAGAAAATCTGGTCCAAATCCAGAAGCGCGATCACTGTCTGGTGGCAATTTGCAAAAATTTGTTGTTGGTCGCGAATTAGATAGAAGCCCATCTTTGCTGATTGTTAATCAACCAACTTGGGGTGTCGATGCAGGGGCCGCAGCACTCATTCGTCAAGCCTTGATTGATCTGGCCGCCAGCGGTTCAGCGGTTTTGGTCATCAGCCAAGATTTAGATGAAATTTTTGAAATTGCCGATCAGATTGCCGTTATTTCGCGCGGGCAATTGTCTCGCGTTGTGCCTGCATCGGAACTATCCCTAGAAGAAATTGGATTGATGATGGCTGGCTCGCACGAGAATGACGATGAAACCAGCGCAGATACCAGTTCTGGGGCCAGTTTAGCGCAAGAGGCAAACCAATGAAGTTGATCTTAGAAAAGCGCGCAGAGCGATCTAAAAAGATGGCACTTTTATCGCCTGTGCTGGCCATTGGTCTTACGGTGTTTTTTGGAGCGATTATTTTTGCGGCACGTGAAATGTTTTCCAATACTGACGCGTTGACCACTGGAGAGCTATTAGTTGTAAGTGGCATTAAGTCGATGAGCGCGCTTTATGTGTTTTTTATTGAGCCACTGACCACGTCTTGGTCTATCGAAGAATTGATCGTTAAGGCTGCACCGCTAATTTTGATTGGGGTGGGCTTAGCCGTTTGCTTTGAAGCCAAGGTTTGGAACATTGGTGCGGAAGGCCAATTGATTATGGGTGCTTTGGCAGGTTCTATGGTGCCAATATTTTTCAC
>JAMOMM010000198.1 GCA_027067085.1 Hyphomicrobiales bacterium | reverse complement strand
AACAGCAACTATCAAGCAGCTTTAATCACAAGCGCCAATGGTGCCCGCGCTTTGGCTCACAATAGAAACAAAAGTAAAAGCCAAATAGATTTTTCCAAAGTCAAAGCAATTACCGTTGGCCCAGCATCAGCAAAAGCGGCAACACAAGCAGGCTTTGAGAGCGTTGTGCAAACAAAGCTTGGTGATGTTAACGGCATCATTGATTATGTAAACACTAACCTGTCACCTGATGACGGACCGCTGTTTTACCCCTCAGGCACTAAAACCACGGGCGACCTTCAATCTATTCTATCAAAAACTGGTTTCACCGTTGAGCGCTCCATCCTTTACAAAGCCCAACCTCTTGAAAAACTATCTTCTGATATTATTGATTCAATTCAAGGCGGCCGCATAAAGGGTGTTTTATTATTTTCACCAAGAACCGCGAAAATATGGCTTTCCCTGACCAATAGTTGTATAGATGGAAGTCGGTTAGCAAAACTTGGGCACTTTTGTTTATCACAAAATGTTGCCAACGTACTTGTTAACGCCCTTGGTAACGATTGTGACATAACTATATGTAAAAAACCTGATACACAAAACATGCTCGCAGCCATAAACGCATCAAATTTATGATGCCGTAATCATGTGCTGGTAATACATTTTGAGATAATATTAGACCATTATAGGATTTAGGCTGTAACTCATGGCAACTGGCAAAAAAAAACCGACATCATCGCGCTCAACCACTAAAACCCCAATTACGCCACGCCCTAACGCGGCACGATCTGCGGCCAAACCACCTGTCATCAATTTAAAAGCCACAGAAGTAAAGTCTACTTCAACCAATAAGCCCGCAGACAAATCAGCCGCACAAAAAAAGCCAGCCAGCACCCAAAAACCAACCAATAATAAGGCAGACACCAAAGCCACATCAACTAAACCTACCGAGAACTCTAAAGAGAGCTTTAAAGAGAACACTAAAAAAAGCTCTAAAGAAACTGCTGCTGCGAAAACACAAAAAAAACAACCTGCCAAAAAGAAAAAAGGCAAAACAGGTTTGATTGTGGTGAGCCTTGCAGCTCTCATAGCCGCAGGTTTTGGTGGTGCTTGGGCTTTCAAAGAGTATGGTCAAAAATTCTTTACATCACCCAATGCAGCAAACACAGCGCAAATTGCGGCCATTGGCGACAAGTTGACAGTAACAAACAAAACCATTGAAAGTCTTCAAGCCAGCATAAAAGCGCTAAGCCAACAAGTTAGTTCAACCCAAAGTGCCCAAGCAAAAACGGCAAAAGACTTAGGCAGCTTAAAGTCAGAGCTTACCCAAATTGACACCGCGCTCAAAGCAGCCGCAAAAAAAGGCGCTGGTCCAGCCGACGCGGCCAATACCTTGGCCTTAGAAAAACTCACAACCAAATTAACTGGCGTGGATAGCGCCATTGTAAGCCTGACAAAAACCGTCGGGGAAACAAGCGCTGCATCTAAGCAAACCGAAAAAACCATCGCCCAAATTAAAACCCAACTAAATTCGGTAGCTCAAGGATTAAGCAAGACCCAAGCGGCAACCAAATCATCAAGCGATCAGCTTGCAGCTACGGCAAAAGCGTTATCTGCGATCAAGGCAGCTCAAGCCAAACTTGAAAACGCCCCAACCAGCAGTCAAAGTGGTCAGTTAGCTTCAGCCTTTACCATTTTGCGCGCCAAAATTTCTAACGGACAACCTTTTGCTGCTGAGCTCGATCAGATTGCATCAAAACTTCCACAAGAACTATCCTTGGATAAATTGCGTCCGTTTGCACAAACTGGTGCCCCCACCAATGAGGCACTGCTTACTGCTTTAAGCAACTTGTCATTGGGGACAAAAGCACCAGAAAGCGACCCAGCACCAAAGACAACTGGTGGGGTCTGGAATACTTTAACTGGCAAATTTTCAGGCTTGGTAAAAGTCTCAAAAGTTGGCGAAACCGATTGGCAAGCTGTCCAAGCACAAGCCGTATCATATTTAAAGTCAGGTGATCTTAAAGCGGCGATAAACGCGATCAATATGGTCAAGCAACAGCCGCCAAAACCACTTTCAAATTGGCAATCACAAGCCAACAAAAAAATCACAATTGATGCAGCAGTTGCACAATTATCAGCATCAGTTATGGCGCGACTTACTGCCAGCAAATAATAAGACCAACTCGGCAGTATGGCCAACTAGGTAATAAAGACAGGGATTAGTTTAATGGTAAGAATGATTTTTTGGTTTGCGGTTCTCGTCGCAATCACATTTGGTGTCACATGGCTGGCCGACAGTCCTGGTGAATTTTCCATGGTCGTTCGCGGCTATCGAATTGAAACCCAATCAGTTGGTCTTGTTGCTTTTGCTCTGGGCGCTAGCTTTATTGCAATTTGGATAGCATGGGGCATTTTCAAATGGTTAATCGGTCGCCCTTCAGCTCTCGGCAATTTCTTTTCTAACCGCCGCGAGAAAAAAGGCCGCGCTGCCTTGGCTACAGGTTTGATCGCCATTGGCGCAGGTGATGAAAAGTCAGCCCGCAAAGCAGCCCTTGTTGCCGAGCGGATGTTGCCAGATGATCCCCTTGCGCAATTACTTGCCGCCCAATCAGCTCAAGAACAGGGCGATAGCGCCCGCGTCAAACAAGTTTACCAACAAATGAGTAAAACTGAAACCACGAAACTATTAGGTTTACGCGGGTTGTTCAACGAAGCACGACGTGAAAAAAACATCGAAGCTGCACGCCAAATTGCAAAAGACGCTTTGGCTGCAAACCCGGGCGTATCTTGGGCTTCAAACGCCATGTTGGTTTCTTATGCTAGCGATAATGATTGGCCTGCCGTTTTGCTGCTGCTCGAAAACCAACGCATTGCTAAGTTGATAGACAAGCCACAAGCCAATATCAAAAAAGCCGTTGCACTAACAGCCCAAGCACTGGCCGCCGAAGACAAAGACCATCAAGCCGCTATCGAGCTGGCCCTCAAAGCCCATCGTTTAGACCCCTCTCTTGTTGAAGCTGCAGTGATTGCAGGGCGAACACTATCAATTGAAAAATCTTACCGTAAAGCTTCTAAAATATTGGAGAAAACGTGGGCGCTTAGTCCCCATCCAGATATTGCAGAGGTATATGCATATGCAAAACAAGACGCAACGCCAAGCCAGCGATTAACGCGCGTTAAGGCCTTAACCAAACGCTTTGATGGCGGGCAAGAGGGCGCAAAAGCTTTGGCCCAAGCAGCTATTGAGGCCCAAGATTGGGAAACAGCGCGCACCGCTCTTTCACCCTTCCTTGAAGACAAACCAAGCGCTGGCATTTGCACACTAATGGCAACCATCGAGAACGCAGAATTAGGCAACAAGGGCCGCGCGCGCGAATGGTTGGCCCGCGCTGTCCATGCGCCACGTGATGCCGTTTGGACGGCTGGTGGTCATGTATCATCACGCTGGTTACCTGTCTCGCCCGTCAGTGGCGAACTCGGCGCATTTGAATGGAAAGTACCTGTCCTTGGCTTGAGCATCAGCGAAAGTGAGCAAGAAAAAACCATAAGCCCTTTCCTCATTTCAGATGAACCACAACTAGACGTTAAGGACGAAAATGAAATCAAAGACATAGAAGTCAAAGAAATCATCGACGTGACACCAACTTCGCAATCTGACGCAGAAACACCCTCTGCCGCCGATCAGACCAGCAAGGAAGATAGCGTAACTGAAACCAAAGCTGCTGCAAGTGAGAACCTTGAAACTGAAACAGTTGGCAAAGATAAAGCAACATCTAAACAAACAACACCAAACGATGACAGTCCTGTCGCACCGACCACAGATGTGCCTTCTAATAGTACAAAGTCAAAATCAAAATCCAGTATTAATCATCCACCAGACGATCCTGGTTTAAAAAAACCTGATGATGCTAAATCTGGTGAAAGCTGGTTTGGCTAAGACCATTACAAATAAAAAAGGCTCACATATTACTGTGAGCCTTTTTTTAATAGTTATCGAACATTAGTTTAGATTCAAACACTGCATGAAATGCAAGACTATCAATACCTAAGTAGGTTGTTCTGGTTCAATGTAAACCAGAACAACTCTAGAGCGCGTCGCGTTTACTTGGGTTCGAGTATTTACTTGCTGCCTGAGGCAGGGCCTGCCACGCAAGCCTGTTCAGGCACGGCAAGTGAATTCATTTTAACGCGTCACGCACTAACAAGTCGTGGCATAAGATCCAACAAATGTTTAGCATAGTCTGATTGCGGGTTTTTAAACAAATCCTCACTGTCAGCCACTTCGACTAACTTACCATCACGCATCACCGCAACACGGTCACACACTTGGCGAATGACAGGCAAATCATGACTGATAAACAACATGGTCAGCGATAATTCTTCTTGCAGGTCTTTCAACAAATTGAGCACTTGAGCTTGAATTGAAACATCAAGCGCCGATGTTGGCTCATCACAAATAAGGAACCGAGGACGCGTTGCCAACGCTCGTGCAATAGAAATCCGCTGGCGTTGCCCACCAGAAAACTCATGCGGGAATTTTTTTGCGGCAATCGCACCAAGCCCCACATGATCCAAAAGATCATTTACAATCGACTTTACCTCAGCATTTGAAGAAGCCAATTTATGAAACTTAATCGGTTCGGCAACAATATCGGCCACCCGCATTCGCCCATTGAGCGATGAGAAGGGATCCTGAAAAATCATTTGCATTTGGCGGCGATAATGGTTCACGGCTTTTCGTGAACTCAGGGCCGTTAAGTCTGCGCCATCAAAGAAAATATTTCCCGCGTGTGGTGTGTAAATTCCAGAAATCATTCGAGCAACGGTTGATTTACCTGAACCTGATTCTCCCACCAACCCAAAAACTTCACCAGCGCGAATATCAAAGGAAACATCATCAACAGCGCGCAAATATTTACGCTTCGATGGGAAAATCGAATTAACCGTCCGAAACCTCATTTCAAGGTTTTTTACACTGACTAAAAATTCCGACTTACTATTATCAAAATCACGCGACTTTCCCAGCCAATGAGTTTTAACATCAATCGATTTATGAGCAACACCTGCTTCTTCAATATACTCAACCAACGGAAAACGATCGATCCGTTTATCTGGGCGAGGCACGGCAGAGATCAGGCTTTTAGTATAAGGGTGATCTGGATTACCAAGAATTTTTTGGGTCGTCCCAACTTCCACAACATCACCGCGATACATAACCATCACACGGTCACAAATATCAGAAATCACGCCCATATCATGGGTGATGATAATCATCCCCACACCCGTTTCTTTGACCAGTTTTCGCATCAAATCCAAAATTTGTGCTTGTATGGAAACATCCAGCGCCGTGGTTGGTTCGTCGGCCAAAATCACATCAGGGTCCGCGCACAAAGACAAAGCAATCACCACACGTTGGCGCATGCCACCAGAAAACTGATGCGGGTAATGTTTAATGCGTATAGCAGGATCGGGAATGCCAACTTTATCAAGCATTTCAATTGCCCGCTCCAACGCGCGAGCCACCGATACATCAAGGTGCGTAACAATTGTTTCAACCAATTGTTCTTCAATCGTTTGCAGCGGATTGAGAGAAGTTAAAGGGTCTTGAAATATCATTCCAATTCGTCGGCCGCGAATTTTCCGCATTTCATCCAATGACAAACCATCAATGCGCTCGCCTTCAAGGAAAATTTTTCCTTTCGGCATAATTCCGGGAGGGTCAAGTAGATCTAAAATCGCATTAGCAATTGTTGATTTTCCAGCGCCTGATTCACCAACAATGCCGAGAATTTCGCCTGCGGCTAATTCAAGGTTTACATCCTTAGTTGCAACAATCGAGCCGCGCCGCGACGGGAACTCGACCCGCATTCCTTCAATTTTGAGTAAAGACATTCCGTTACCTCAATTTCGGGTTCAGCGCATCGCGCAACCAGTCGCCAAGAATATTCACAGCCAACACAAGAATAACCAGCGCCACTCCTGGGAATACTGTGATCCACCACTCACCAGAAAACAGGTAATCATTACCCACTCGAATGAGTGTCCCAAGTGATGGTGATGTTGGCGGCACACCAACACCCAAAAAGCTTAACGTTGCTTCGGTTATAACAGCCAGCGCCAACTGAATGGTTGCAATAACCAAAACAGGACCCATGACATTTGGCAAAATATGACGGAACAAAATCAATGGTTGCGGCAGGCCAATAACTTGAGCAGCTTGCACATATTCTTTTGTCCGCTCAACCATTGTAGAAGAACGAACAGTACGGGCATATTGAACCCAAAAGCTCAAGGCGATCGCCACAATAAGCACGTAAACAGCCAGCTCGTCATGGCTATTTTTTGGCAACAAACCACGCGCGACACCATCAACCAAAAGTGCGATCAAGATAGCAGGGAATGACAATTGTACATCGGCAACCCGCATCAGCACCGCATCAACCCAGCCGCCTGAATAACCAGCAACCAACCCGACGACAATACCAATAATCATCGCAAAAATAACCGAGAAGAACCCAACCAACAACGACACCCGTGAACCATATAAAATGGTTGAAAGTACATCACGCCCCTGATCGTCAGTACCGAGCAAAAACTTACTCGTCCCATCAGCCATCCAAACAGGTGGCTTTAAAGAATCCATTAGATCAAATTGGGTTAAATCAAACGGGTTATACGGCGCAACATAAGTTGCAAACACCGATGAAAAAATAATGATTGCGGTTATAATTGACGCAACAACAACCAATGGAGAAGATTTATAGCTCCACCAAATATCACTTGCAAAAAACCGCCTTGCGAAATCTCTCATCAATCCATCCTCAATCGCGGATCAATTGAATAATATAATATATCAACGACCAAATTTATAACAACAAACACAAAGGCAATCAGCAACAGATAGGCCGACATAATCGGAATATCCACTTCTTCAATCGCTTGAATAAACAGCAACCCCATACCAGGCCATTGAAAAACACTCTCAGTAATAATCGCAAATGCTATGAGCGAACCAATTTGCAATCCGATGATTGTAATAACCGGTACCAGCGTATTTTTTAATGCATGTGAAAAACTGATTGAACGTTCTTTAAGGCCGCGCGCCCGAGCAAATTTTATATAGTCTGAACGCAACACTTCCAGCATCTCAGCCCTGATTAAACGAACGATTAACGTCATCTGAAAAATGGCCAACGTAATGGCGGGCATAATCAAAGATTTCCACCCACTCACCGTCAAAAACCCTGTCGTCCACCAACCAATGCTAACGGTGTCTCCACGACCAAAGGTTGGCAACCACTGCAACATAACCCCAAAGAATAAAATCAAAAATATCCCGATCAGAAATGTCGGTAATGAAATTCCAATCAACGACAATGTCATGAAACCTTGCGACAGCCAGCTATTACGGTTAAGGGCGGTATAAACCCCCATCGGAATACCAATCAGCAAAGCCAAAAAGGCCGATAGCAATGAAAGCTCAAGCGTTGCAGGAAACCGTTCAGCAATGAGCTCTTTAACGGGCTTGCGTAATCGATAAGAGCGGCCAAATTCGCCTTGTACAGCATTGCCGACAAAGCGGCCAAATTGGACAACAATACTATCATTGAGACCAAGGTCTTGCTTTAGTTGTTCGCGCTCTTCGGTCGAGGTATCTTGACCAACGAGGTTAGAAATTGGATCACCGACAAATTGAAATAGCGCAAAGGCAATTAACGCGACGGTTAGCATAACCATGCCCGCCTGAAACAACCGCCTGCCAATAAAAATTAACATAAAAAAACCAGAAAAAAGAAAAAGAAAACCTGCCCTTCAACTCCAAAGGGCAGGCTGTTATTGATTGCTTATGGCATTACCACAAAGCGGTAATCAAGCACGTTATCAGCACGCTGTGCAGCTTTCACACCATCACGCACACCCCATGAAAGAGGTTGTTGATGAAGCGGAAGATAACCAACTTCGTCTTGAAGAATTTTAGCAACTTCATCAATCGCTTTTTGACGAACCGCAACATCGGTTTCACTAGCGATAATCACAGTCAATTCATCAATACGCTTATTGCAATAACCACCAAGGTTATAGGCACCAGCTTTCTTTTCTTTATTTTGACAAACGATCAAGCTGTTCAAAACGTTGTAAACGTCCATTGAGCCTGGTGTCCAACCAAGAAGATAGAAAGACGTGTCATATCCACCTTGCGCCAAAACCTTAGCAAAATACTTAGATTTTGGTTGAGCCAATAGGTCGATTTTAACCCCAACTTTTGCCATCATGCTAGCAACAGCTTGACAGATTTTTTCGTCATTTACATAACGGTTGTTTGGGCAATCCATTGTGACCGTAAAGCCATCACCATAGCCAGCTTCTGCAAGCAGCTTTTTCGACATAGCAGGATCATATTTATAAGGTGTGTTTGTCTTGGCATTAAAGCCTTGAATTTGAGGCGCCCACATCATGCCAGCTGGTGTTGCAGCACCACGCATAATGGCTTTCTTAATAGCGTTCAAATCAATTGCATGAGCAAAAGCTTTGCGAACACGAACATCTTTAAACGGGTTTTTGCCCTTTACAGATGAATGCAAAAGCTCGTCGCGCATTTGGTCCATACCAAGGAAGATTGTCCGTGCTTCTGGTCCTGCAAGCGCTTTAACGCCTGGAGCAGAATTCAAACGGTTCCAATCTTGAACTGGCACGGGATAAACCAGATCAATTTGACCTGATAGCAACGCAGCAACACGTGTGGCAGCTTGTTTAATCGGTGTAAATTCAACACGATCAATATTGGTTTCAAGGTTTTTATTCCAATGGTCTTTGTAACGAACCATAACAGTTTTCACATCAGGTTGACGTGATTGAACCATAAATGGGCCAGTACCATTCGCATTGGTTGTTGCATACGAACCATCACGGCCAGCATCTTTTGGGCTTGATGATTTCATTGCACCGTTTTTCATCGCCCATTCTTTGTCCATGACATACATAACAGTCATTTCATTCAGAACAGTTGGGTTCGGTACGGGTGTTTCAACAATGATGGTAAAGTCATCAACCTTAGTGATTGATTTAATCAAACCAGCACGTGCTTTTTGGTCAGAACCTTCAGAGCCCATGCGTTCCCATGTGAAAATCACATCATCGGCAGTAAACGGATTTCCATTGTGAAATTTTACGCCTTTGCGAAGTGAAAACTTCCATTTGGTTGGTGAAACAGCTTCCCATTTTGTTGCCAAACCTGGGACTTTTTTCATGTTTTTATCATAAGCGATCAAAGGCTCATAAACATTGCCCAACATGCCAAGTGTAAATGTTTCGTTCAATGAATGCGGGTCAAGCGATTGCGCATCGCCTTGGAACGCAAACTTAAATGTCTTGGCGCTAGCTGGAGCTGCAACAACAGCGCTCAACGCTAGTGCAGACACACCTGCAATAACAAGTGATTTCAATTTCATAATTTAGTCTCCCTAAGTACATATCAGTTATCTGATTTTTAATTGGATGCATTTTGGACCGTTTAATCAAAAACGTCCAGTGGCTTTTTTAAGTTGAAACAACAATTTTATTTTTTATTGAAATAAAACTCTCAAATTCTACCGTTATTATGCAGGCATTGATTTGTGAACCAGCTCAGCAAAAAATGAAATGCCGTATGGAATAGCCTCATCGTTAAAGTCATATTCTGGATGATGCAGCCCCGCACTTGCCCCATTGCCCACATAAATAAAAGCACCCGGGCGCGCTTCAAGCATGAATGAAAAATCTTCCCCACCCATAACAGGAGGCGTATTCATATCCACCTTGTCATCACCTGCAATCGATTTACAAATGTCGCCAGCAAACTGGGTTTGCTTCACATGATTGATAGTCGGCGGATAAAGTCGAGTATACTTAATTTCTGCACGGCACTCGTGCGCCGCAGCAACATTATTGATAATTTCTTCAATTCGTTTTTCTGCAAGACCACGCACCTCTTCATCCAGACAGCGAACTGTGCCTGCCAATTCAGCTATTTGCGGAATAACATTATAGGTCGTTCCTGCATTAAATTTTGTAATTGACACCACAACAGAATTTAAGGGGTCAACATTGCGCGCTGCAAAAGATTGTATGGCTTGAACACAAGCAGATGCCGCAACGATGGGATCAATACAGCCATGAGGTTTTGCCGCGTGCCCGCCTTTACCCGTAATGGTAATATCGAAAAAGTCTGCTGACGCTAACAACGTACCTTCGCGCATAGCAAACTGACCCACAGGAAGATCTGGTGCATTGTGCATACCATAAACTTCATCAATACCAAAAGCGTCCATCATGCCATCATCAACCATGGCTTTACCGCCCGCGCCGCCTTCTTCGGCTGGTTGAAAAATTACCACAACTTTACCGTTAAAATTACGCGTTTCACAAAGGTATTTCGCAGCACCAAGCAACATTGCCGTGTGCCCATCATGGCCACACGCATGCATTTTGCCCTCAACCTTGGACGCATATTCTTTGCCCGTTGCTTCAATAATCGGCAACGCATCCATATCAGCGCGCAAACCAATGACTTTACCGCTGTCCGTTTTATTACCATTGATAATGCCAACCAAACCCGTTTGGCCAATGCCCGTCACAATCTCATCAACGCCAAAACTTTTTAGCTTTTCGGCAACCATCGCTGCGGTTTCATGCACATCATATAAAAGTTCAGGGTTTGAATGAATTTCACGTCTCCACCCTGTAACTTCTTCATGGAGTTCTGCAACGCGGTTAAGAACGGGCATATTAATTCACCTTTTTAATTTATTTATTTCAAGAAGAATACGGCCGACATAACCAGCCCTACTAAAATGATGAAACCACGGATAATCGGTTTGGGCAAGGCCTTTGCTAAACGTGCACCTGCATAACCACCGATCACCGAGCCAACCATCATCACACTCACTTCTGACCAATAAATCACCCCTGCAATGGCAAACGTTGCAACCGATACCGCCGACAACACAACCGATAACGCAGCCTTTAAGCCGTTCATCTGGTCAAGATCACGCATTCCCAGCGCCGAGAACAGCGCCAACAAAATGATCCCAAGACCGCCATTAAAGTACCCGCCATAAATCGACACCACCATCATCGAAATTTTTTCAGGAAATCTAAATTTTGAAACCTTTGCTCGCAACCAGTCACCAAAGGCGAACAAGCCCGTTGCCACCAGCAATAGCCATGGCACGATAACGCTAAATACTTTATCTGAGGTCGCCAAAAGAATGAGCGAGCCAACCACCCCACCAACGATAGCAATGCCAAAATACAAAACGAGTTTTGATTTAGATGTCTTGGCAATATCGTCTCGAAACCCTAGTGCACTGGCCACATACCCCGGAAACACCGCCAACGTACTCGTCGCATTCGCCGCCACCACAGGCACCCCCGCATAGACAAGCGCAGGAAATGTCAAAAATGACCCGCCGCCAGCAAGGGCGTTCAAGATACCAGCAAAAAACGCAGCGACTGTGATGATGATGTAAGTGGTCATTAAGTTACCTTTTCATACCCAACCTGAGACAGCAATAAAATTTATAATATCTCTCATAAAAAAGCCCCGTATGAAAACATACGGGGCGCATTTAGTAGATTGTCAACATTCGTAAGATGCAAATTTATCTTAAAAAAGCTTCTTACGTAATGATATTAGGTCCTTTTTAATAGCATTAAAGAACCCAGAACTAGATTTTCCACCTGCTGTTTTCTTGGAAATTTCAGCGATTTGCTTATAAAGAGATGTAAAATCACTAGCCTGCCCATAACCCAGCACTTCAGCCAACTCTAACTGCTTACGCGCCTTCGTTAGCATGGTTTTTAAATCGGCCTCTTGGCTTTTCGTCCGTTTCGCATTTTCCGTAAGCAATTCAGCTTCTGCCAACAAGGCTTCGGCGCGAACAACAGGTAGCGGAACAACACGATCTTCAACAACGAGAAGACTTAAAGCAGTAATAAGAACTGTCTTAGCTTCCTTCAGTTTATCTTTTTCAATAAGCGGTACTGCTTTTTTGATTGCAGCAGGATAAGTGCCTAAAGGAATTTCACTAACCCGAATAACAATCTCACTAGCTAAACTGGCGACTAAAGGACGGGCATCTTGCAAACGCCCTTCTTTCATCAACGCCATTGCCTGCATTTTGATTTTATTGATCGTTTTTACATTCAAATCCGTATCTATAACCGTGCTACCGATACTTATGGGTGCAAGTTTTAAATCAGGGTCTAAAGACAGCACCACATCAAGTTTGCCCAAAGCTTTTTCCAAATGAGACATGGCTTTAGCTTTATCTTTTTTATCTAAAGCAACAATTGCACTTTCAGTGGCTCTAAGCGCACCAACAGCACCTTGTATAGCGCGTTTTTGCGCCGCAGACATTTGGGTTTTGGCATAGTTGAGGGCATTCGAAAGTTCACTTTCAGCTATAATTTTTTTACCAACGATGGTTGCCGCGATTTCTGGAGCATCCTTTTTAACCGCAATCTTTTTAGCACTGTCAGCCCAAACAGGTTGTGACAACATCAACCCCGCAGCAACAATAGCAGGAACAGCAAATATAGTTTTATTTCGTTTTAACATTTTAGTCTCCTTTATAGGGTTTTTTTCATCAAATTGCAGACACAAAAAGCCAG
>JAMOMM010000197.1 GCA_027067085.1 Hyphomicrobiales bacterium | reverse complement strand
AATCAGCGTCACTGAGAATTTTATTTGTCATGTTGCTTAGACAGCCCGCACTTCGGTAATTTCCGGCACAAAATGTTTCAGCAAGTTTTCAATGCCGTGTTTAAGTGTTGCTGTTGAACTTGGGCAACCAGAACAGGCCCCCTTCATTTCTAACATCACCACACCAGCTTTGTAGCCATGGAATGTAATGTCGCCACCATCTTGGGCAACGGCGGGGCGAACGCGGGTGTCGAGCAATTCTTTGATGGTCGAAACAATCTCACTATCAGCTTCATCAAAGTCGCCATCATTACCAGCAGCTTCTTCGCCTTCAATAACCGCAGCGCCAGACATGTAATGTTCCATAATAGCGCCAAGAACAGCAGGTTTGAGTTGTTGCCATTCGGTGTCATCTTTAGTCACTGTGATGAAGTCAGCACCTAAGAAAACACCCTCAACGCCAGCGACATCAAAAAGACGGGTTGCAAGAGGTGATGCAGAAAAATCCCCGCTCTTTCGAAAATCTCGTGGCGCACCAGTTAATACGGTTTCACCAGGTAGAAATTTCAAGGTTGCTGGATTTGGTGTAGCTTCGGTTTGAATAAACATTTGGTGTTCTCCAATAGGCAACACGTCAAACTGAAGTATTGCCGAAATTAATAGATAAATTTGAAAGCGCTAAGCACTTTTCATTTTAGAATGATTGTAAACTAAGCATTCAAAGGGCTTTTTCAAGCTCAAATTCTATATAGTGGACTATTTTGCTCGGATAAACCCTACAATGCGTTTTACATCCTGCATAATTGGCTCTGCAATGGCGCGCGCTTGCTCACCACCTTTTGCCAAAACGCCGTCAATATAGGTTTTATCATCCATCAAGCGTTTCATCTCAGCACCCATCGGTCCAAGCTTTTCAACCGCCAGTTCAACCAATGCAGGTTTAAACACTGAGAATTGCTGACCGCCATACTCGCTCAATACATCGGCTTTGGTTTGGTCACTAAGGGCCGCATAAATACTCACTAAATTGCTCGCTTCAGGGCGACCTTCCAATCCTTTGGTCTCGCTTGGCAATGCGTCAGGGTCAGTACGAGCCTTTTTGACTTTGCGAGAAATGGTATCTGCATCATCAAGCAAGTTGAGACGCGAGAGGTCTGATGGATCAGATTTTGACATCTTTTTGGAACCATCTTTAAGCGACATAACCCGCGTTGCCTCACCCAAAATCATTGGTTCGGGTTGGGGAAAGAAACCATCTTTAAAGCCAGCTTGTTTAATCGATTTGGCAAAGTCATTATTAAATTTTTGCGCGATGTCACGGGCCAATTCAAGATGCTGCTTTTGATCGTCGCCCACAGGCACGTGAGTGGCGCGATAAACCAAAATATCAGCCGCCATCAAGTTTGGATACGCATAAAGGCCCACGGAAGAATTTTCGGCATTCTTGCCAGCCTTGTCTTTAAATTGGGTCATACGGTTGAGCCAGCCCATGCGTGCCACGCAATTAAAAATCCACGCCAATTCGGCATGTTGAGGCACTTGGCTTTGATTAAAAATGATGTGCTCATCAGGTTTAATGCCAGCGGCAATATAAGCAGCCGTTACTTCGCGTATGTTGCGTGCGAGTTCTTGCGGGTCTTGCCAAACTGTAATCGCGTGCATATCTACCACGCAATAAATGCATTCATAGGTTTCTTGCATTTGTACAAAGCGTTTGATCGCTCCAAGATAATTGCCAAGATGAAGGTTTCCCGTTGGCTGAACGCCAGAGAACACGCGTTGGTTTTGCACAGTCATTTCACTTCTTTCAATCTCAATTGTTTTATGCACAATTGTCTTAATTTCAATTGGGCAGGTTATGACTCATATTACGGTAAGGTGCAAAGGGCTTGGATCAAATACTTTACCCATTACGATTTTTTGCGGCGAAAAGCAGCTTTAAAGTCCGACAACTTGAACACGCCAGTAAAATGGCAAAAGACAAAATAGACCCCCGCACCAATAACAACAATACCGCCCAACAACCCAACCCGACCAATAAACAAGGTTTGTTTGGTAAAGTATTCAAATGCAAAATGATTGATCGCCAATAATACCGCACCCATCACAAGGCTGTTGATTAGAATAAAAAATAGATTTTTACGCAATCGTTTGTCGGTTTTGAAAAACCCACGGTGGGTCAAAACAACACCGAGCAAAGTCGCATTGACCCACGCTGCAATAGATGCGGCAATAGCGATGCCAACATGGTTGAAGTATTTAAATAACACCAACGCCATAACGATATTGACCGTAACGCCAATGCCAGCAAAATACATCGGCGTTTTAGTATCTTCACGAGCAAAATACCCAGGTGAGAAAATTTTGATTAAAACAAAAGCTGGTAAGCCCGCTGCAAAAGCCCCAAGCGCTAAAGCGCTAGCGGTGGTATCTGCAGCATTAAAAGCACCGCGCTCAAACAGCACTTGAATGATAGGGCGCGGGATTGCCATAAGCGCAATAGCGGCAGGGATCGTGAGCAACAAGGAAAATTCTAAGGCGCGATTTTGGCTCTCATCAACAGCGGCCAAATTACCCGCTCGCAACTGGCGAGATAGCTCAGGCAACAAAACAATACCAATAGCTACACCAACCACGCCAAGCGGCAATTGATACACCCGATCAGCGTAATAAAGCCACGGGGCCGCGCCATCTTGCATGGAAGCAAATGCCGTTGAAATAACCAGATTGATTTGGGCAATGCCGCCAGCAATAACACCA
>JAMOMM010000196.1 GCA_027067085.1 Hyphomicrobiales bacterium | reverse complement strand
TCCTTACCTTACGTTTTGTGCATTTCATGCGCTTCGTTCTATAATGAGTATTTAGAGTCGTTCTGGTTTACATTGAACCAGAACGACCTACTTAAGGTATTGATAGCCTTGCATTTCATGCAGTGTTTGTGATTCAAACAAAACATGAAATGCTCTAGTTAGAACCAAAAGCCCCGTAAATTCCCATAAAGAAGTCGTAAGACAAAAAAAGCCCGCAAATAACGCGGGCTTTCAATATTGTATGAACTTAAAGTTTTATTCTGGCGAAGCCTCAGCTGGTTCTACAGCGTCTTCCTTAGGTGCTTTTGCAGCATCCAACTTGGCTTGTTCTTCCAAAATAAGACCATCTCGTTTATCGGCAACTTCTTTAAAACGAGTGAGCATTGCGCCCGTACCAGCAGGAATAAGACGACCAACAATAACGTTCTCTTTAAGGCCTTCAAGCGTATCAACTTTACCAGCAACAGCAGCTTCGGTAAGCACCCGCGTTGTCTCTTGGAAAGACGCTGCAGAAATGAAGCTTTTAGTTTGAAGGCTGGCTTTAGTAATACCAAGAAGAACTGGAACGTGCTCAGCAGGCTCAAGTTTGTCTTGAATTGCTTTTGCATTGATTTCCATGACATCTTTTGCGTCAAGTTGCTCACCTTTAAGCAGAGTAGTTCCGCCCGGTTTAGTGATCTCAACTTTCTGCAACATTTGACGAACAATCACTTCGATGTGTTTGTCATTGATGCCCACACCTTGAAGGCGATAAACTTCTTGAACCTCGTTAACGAGATAAATCGCCAACTCTTCAACACCCTTAATAGCAAGAATATCATGCGGTGCAGGATTACCGTCAAGGATGTATTCACCCTTCTCAATGAAATCACCTTCCTGTACAGGCAAATGCTTACCTTTAGGAATGAGATAGACTGAAGGTTCTAGCGTATCATCTTCAGGGATGATTGAGATACGGCGCTTGTTTTTGTAATCGCGACCAAACTCAATTGTGCCTGTAATTTCAGCAATAACAGCATTGTCTTTCGGCTTACGAGCTTCAAACAATTCCGCCACCCGTGGAAGACCACCAGTAATATCGCGCGTTTTAGCACTTTCCAAAGGAATACGAGCAAGAGTATCACCCGCTTTAATTTGGGAGCCAGGTTCCACAGACAAAATCGCGTCAACAGAAAGCAAATAACGAGCTTCACCACCACGTTTGATCTTAACAACATCACCGTTTTTATCTTTAACAACGATAGCTGGTTTCAAATCTGCACCGCGAGGTGAAGAACGCCAGTCAACCACAACGCGGTTGGTGATACCAGTTGATTCCTCGGTAACCTCACGAACAGAAACACCTTCAACGATGTCTTCAAACTCAACAGTACCCGTTCCTTCTGAAAGGATCGGACGCATATAAGGGTCCCAATCGGCCAAACGCATACCGCGCTTAATTTCATCACCTTCAGCAATATACAAACGTGTACCATGTTGAAGTTTA
This sequence comes from Hyphomicrobiales bacterium, assembly GCA_027067085.1. Classification (GTDB taxonomy): domain Bacteria; phylum Pseudomonadota; class Alphaproteobacteria; order Rhizobiales; family Aestuariivirgaceae; genus JALWJW01. The sequence goes on along the minus strand of JAMOMM010000196.1, from coordinate 11,275 downwards.
TGAACAGCACGTTCATTGCCCTTGCCATCATCGATGATAAGAGAAACGTTACGACCAGCAACAACCGAAACACCGTCTGAGTTTTTCAGAATATTAGGGTTCTTAAACTTGGCAATACCTTCATGGTTAGATTCAATATATGAATCATCGAGCACCTGCGCCGTACCACCAATGTGGAATGTCCGCATTGTTAGCTGAGTACCAGGTTCACCAATTGATTGAGCCGCAATAACGCCAACCGCTTCACCAAGGTTAACTGGTGTACCCCGTGCAAGATCGCGACCATAACATTGGCCACAAACACCCTGCTTGGTTACACAAGTCAGAACCGAACGCATTTTAATCTCTTGAACATTGGCTGCGTGAATAGCAACAACGTCCTCTTCCATGATCTCCTTACCAGCAACAGCCAGCACTTCACCAGTATCAGGATGCACAACATCCTCAACAGGATAACGACCAAGAACACGAGAACCAATGGTTTGAATAACTTCACCTGACTCAACCAATGGACGCGCCGTGATGTGTTTATCAGTTCCACAATCATGCTCAGTGATGATGCAATCTTGCGCCACATCAACCAAACGACGAGTTAGATAACCAGAGTTCGCAGTTTTAAGCGCCGTATCAGCAAGACCTTTACGCGCCCCGTGAGTTGAGTTGAAATACTCAAGCACTGTCAAACCTTCTTTAAAGTTTGAAATGATTGGTGTTTCAATAATCTCACCCGACGGTTTGGCCATAAGGCCACGCATACCAGCAAGCTGTTTCATTTGTTGAGGAGAACCACGCGCCCCAGAGTGAGACATCATGTAAACCGAGTTAATTGGTTTTTCACGACCAGTTTCTTCATCAATCTGAACCGCAGAAATACGGCCCATCATTTCATCAGCAACTTTGTCTGTACACTTGGCCCAAGCATCAACAACCTTGTTGTACTTTTCACCTTTTGTAATCAAACCGTCTTGATATTGGCTTTCATATTCTTTCGCCAATTTACGGGTTTCATCAACCAAAGCGTCCTTAGTATCTGGAATTTCCATATCGTCTTTACCAAACGAAATACCAGCTTTAAACGCATGTTTAAACCCAAGGCCCATAATCTGGTCACAGAAGATAACCGTGTCTTTTTGACCGCAATGACGATACACAATATCGATCATTGATGAGATCTCTTTCTTGGTCAAAAGCTTGTCGCAGAGGTCAAGATTGATGCCGGGTTTCTTCGGCAGCAATTCGCCCAAGATACGACGACCAGGTGTTGTATCAAACACCTTAGAAACCTTGTTGCCATCATTATCAAGATACTCAAACCGTGCTTTCACTTTTGAGTGCAATGTGACAATGCGATGTTCAAGAGCATGTTCAATCTCGGCAATAGAAGAAAATTCCATTCCCTCGCCTGGTTCATTGTCTTTCTTTTGCGTGATGTAATAAAGACCCAAAACAATATCTTGCGACGGCACAATGATCGGTTGACCATTAGCAGGGTGCAAAATGTTATTTGTAGACATCATCAATACACGTGCTTCAAGTTGAGCTTCAAGCGACAACGGCACGTGAACAGCCATTTGATCGCCATCAAAGTCAGCATTAAAAGCGGTACAAACAAGCGGATGTAAGTTAAGCGCCTTACCCTCAATCAGGACAGGTTCAAAACCTTGAATGCCTAGTCTGTGCAATGTTGGGGCACGGTTAAGCAAAATCGGATGTTCACGAATAACTTCATCGAGAATATCCCAAACTTCAGGCTTTTGCTTTTCAACCAATTTCTTGGCTTGTTTAACCGTCGTTGAAAGACCTTTGGCCTCAAGGCGAGAATAAATAAACGGCTTGAACAATTCCAAAGCCATTTTTTTAGGCAAACCACACTGATGTAGTTTCAACTCAGGTCCAACCACGATCACAGAACGGCCAGAGTAATCAACGCGTTTTCCGAGCAAATTCTGACGGAAACGGCCTTGCTTACCTTTAAGCATATCTGACAGTGATTTAAGTGGGCGTTTGTTCGCACCCGTAATCGTGCGGCCACGACGACCATTATCAAACAGCGCATCAACAGATTCCTGTAGCATGCGTTTTTCGTTACGAATAATAATGTCAGGCGCACGAAGTTCCATAAGGCGCTTCAAACGGTTGTTACGGTTAATCACACGACGGTACAGATCATTCAAATCAGATGTCGCAAACCGGCCGCCATCAAGTGGCACAAGCGGGCGCAATTCTGGTGGAATGACAGGAATAACCGTCATAACCATCCACTCAGGCTTATTGCCTGATGTGATAAACGCTTCAACAACTTTCAAACGTTTGGCCAATTTCTTAGGTTTAAGTTCGGTTGTCGCTTCAGAAATTTCAACACGCAGCTGCTCAGCCAGTGTTTCAAGATCAAGAGATGCTAGAATTTCACGAATAGCATCCGCGCCAATAGCAGCAGTAAAGCTATCATCGCCATACTCGTCTTGCGCCGTCAGATACTCTTCTTCTGACAGAAGCTGATGCATATTCATTGGTGTCAAACCAGGCTCAAGAATAATGTAATTCTCGAAATACAAAACCCGTTCGATTTCCTTTAGCGTCATATCTAGCAAATGGCCGATACGGCTTGGCAAAGATTTCAAGAACCAAATATGAGCAACAGGCGCTGCAAGATCAATGTGGCCCATGCGTTCGCGACGCACCTTTGAAAGCGTAACTTCCACGCCACATTTTTCACAGATAATGCCTTTAAACTTCATCCGTTTGTATTTGCCACAAAGACATTCGTAATCTTTTGATGGGCCAAAAATACGCGCGCAAAAAAGGCCATCTTTTTCAGGCTTAAAAGTCCGATAGTTGATGGTTTCAGGCTTTTTAATTTCACCGAAAGACCAAGACAAGATCTTTTCTGGTGAAGCGATACTAATCCGAATCTGGTCAAACGTTTGCGGTTGACTAGCCGGGTTGAAAACATTCATGACGTCCTGGTTCATGGGGTCCGGGCTCCTTTGAAACAACTTTATTCTGTCGTTCCGTTGTTTTCTAAAACGGGGGATTTCACCCCAACAAATTACTCAAAAACTTAAAGTCTGGCACAGGTTTATCCTGTGCCAGATCTAATTTTAGTTACCTTGCGTGTCGCGCAAATCAACGTTTAGACCAAGAGAGCGGATCTCTTTAATCAGAACGTTAAAGCTTTCTGGCACGCCAGCTTCGAACGAATCATCACCGCGAACAATAGCTTCATATACTTTTGTCCGACCAGCAACGTCATCTGATTTCACCGTCAGCATTTCCTGCAAGGTGTAAGCAGCGCCATAAGCTTCAAGCGCCCACACTTCCATCTCACCAAAACGTTGTCCACCAAACTGGGCTTTACCACCGAGCGGCTGCTGGGTAACAAGCGAGTATGGTCCGATTGAACGGGCGTGAATTTTATCATCAACCAAGTGATGCAGTTTAATGATGTAGATGTATCCAACCGTTACTTGACGATCAAATGGCTCACCCGTACGGCCATCATAAAGCTGTTCTTGGCCAGATGTGTTAAAACCAGCACGCTCAAGCAGTTCAGAAATGTCACCTTCATGGGCACCATCAAATACAGGCGTTGCAATCGGAACACCTTTCTTTGTCAGGCCATACGCGAAATCGACAAACTCTTCATCGTTCAAGTTATCAATAACATCGTGCTTACCGTAAATGGCTTTCACCTCTTCACGAATAACAGCAAGGTTCTTGGTATCATGGAACTCTTCAAGCATCTTGTTGATTTTCTTACCCAAGCCGGCACAAGCCCAACCAAGGTGAGTTTCAAGAATTTGCCCAACGTTCATACGCGATGGCACACCAAGCGGGTTAAGCACAACATCAACAGGTTGGCCATCGGCAAGAAACGGCATATCTTCAGAGGCAAGGATTTTAGAAACCACACCTTTGTTACCGTGACGACCAGCCATTTTATCGCCTGATTGAATTTTACGCTTAACAGCAACAAAGACTTTAACCATCTTCATTACGCCAGCCATCAACTCATCACCGCGTTGAAGTTTTTCAACTTTATCGAGGAAACGATCTTCAAGCTTCATTTTAGACTCATCGTATTGAGCCTGCATCGCTTCAAGTTCAGACAAAGATTTTTCATCGCCAAGAACGATATTCCACCACTGCGAACGCGGTAGGTCATCCAAGCTTTCTTTGGTCAACTTACCATCAAGCTCATAACCTCTAGGGCCGCTTGTTGCTACTTTACCAACAAGGTAATCAGCAACACGACCATAGGTATTACGATCAAGAATAGCTTTTTCATCATCTCTATCTTTTGCAAGGCGTTCGATTTCTTCACGCTCAATAGCAAGAGCGCGCTCATCTTTATCGATACCATGACGGTTAAACACCCGCACTTCAACAACCGTGCCAGCAACACCTGGTGGCAAACGCAAACTTGTATCGCGCACATCAGATGCTTTTTCACCAAAGATCGCACGCAGAAGTTTTTCTTCTGGTGTCATTGGGCTTTCACCCTTTGGTGTGATTTTACCGACAAGAATGTCGCCAGGATGAACTTGTGCACCAATATAAACAATGCCAGCTTCATCAAGGTTACGCAGAGCTTCTTCACCAACGTTTGGAATATCGCGAGTGATTTCTTCTGGTCCAAGTTTCGTATCACGTGCCATCACATCAAATTCATCAATGTGAACTGATGTAAACACGTCATCACGAACCATACGGTCAGACAAAAGGATTGAATCCTCAAAGTTGTAACCATTCCAAGGCATAAACGCCACAAGCACATTTTGACCAAGAGCCAAATCACCCAAATCCGTAGACGGGCCATCTGCAATCACTTCGCCTTCTGTCACCCGCTCACCAATACGAACCAACGGGCGTTGATTGATACAAGTGTTTTGGTTTGAGCGCTGGAATTTACGCATCGTGTAAATATCAACACCAGAAGCACTGGCATCGGTTTCTTCAGTCGCGCGAATAACAATACGTTTCGCATCAACCTGATCGACAATACCTGCACGGCGCGCTGTAACAGCTGCACCAGAATCGCGCGCCACAACAGCTTCCATACCAGTACCCACAAGTGGAGCATCAGCAATCAGCAATGGCACAGCTTGACGCTGCATGTTTGATCCCATGAGTGCACGGTTCGCATCATCATTTTCAAGGAAAGGAATAAGAGCCGCCGCAACAGACACAAGCTGTTTCGGTGACACTTCGACATAACCAGTATTTGATGAAGGCATCAAGCCCACCTCACCTGCATGGCGAGAGCTAACCATATCGTCAACAAAACGATTTTCATCATCAAGCACAAGGTTAGCCTGACCAATTTGATATTTACCTTCTTCAATCGCAGACAAATAATCAATTTGATCGGTCACGACACCATCGACAACCTTACGATAAGGCGTTTCAATGAAACCATACTTGTTCACCCGAGCATAAGTCGCCAAAGAGTTAATCAAACCAATGTTTGGTCCCTCTGGAGTTTCAATTGGGCAAATACGACCATAGTGAGTTGGATGAACGTCACGAACTTCAAAACCAGCACGTTCACGTGTCAAACCACCTGGCCCAAGCGCAGAAAGACGGCGCTTATGGGTGATTTCAGACAACGGATTGGTCTGATCCATAAATTGAGACAGTTGCGATGAGCCAAAGAACTCACGGACCGCAGCAACAGCAGGTTTCGCGTTAATCAGGTCTTGAGGCATCACGGTATCAATATCAACAGAACTCATACGTTCTTTAATGGCACGCTCCATACGGATCAAACCAATGCGATATTGATTTTCCATCAACTCGCCAACAGAACGAACACGACGGTTACCAAGGTGATCGATATCATCGATGTCGCCCTTGCCATCACGCAAATCAAGCAACGTGCCAACCACGGCAAGTATGTCTTCTTTCCGCAAAGTACGATGTGTGTCTGGCGCATCTAAATCAAGACGCATGTTCATTTTCACACGGCCAACAGCAGACAAATCATAGCGCTCTGAATCAAAGAACAATGTATTGAACAATGCGGTTGCTGTTTCACGGGTTGGTGGTTCACCAGGACGCATTACGCGATAGATTTCTTGCAACGCACGATCATGGCTGTCAGCTTTATCAGCTTTAAGCGTATTGCGCAGATATGCACCTTTATTAAGGTGGTCAATATCGAGCAAGTTCAAACCTTTATAACCAGCTTCGATCAAACCATCGAGCAAAGCCTCGTCAATTTCATCGCCAGCTTCGGCATAAATTTCACCCGTCTTAGGATTCACCAGCTCTTCTGCAACATAAGATCCATAAAGATCTTCATTTGATAAGAACAAGTTTTCCAAACCTTCTTCAGCCAACTTTTTGGCCAAACGTGGTGTGATTTTACGACCAGCTTCAACAACAACTTCTTTTGTTTTTGCATCTATAAGGTCGGCATTTGGCTTGATGCCTTTAAAGCGATCAGCGTCAAACTTAACTTGCCAGCCATCTTTAACTTTTTTGTACGCAACTTGATCGTAGAACTGATGCAAAATTTCTTCGCTATCCAAACCGAGTGCAAACAACAAAGTTGTCACTGGTAATTTACGGCGGCGGTCAATCCGCGAATGAAGAATATCTTTAGCATCAAACTCAAAATCAAGCCATGAACCACGGTAAGGAATAATCCGTGATGCAAACAATAGCTTGCCAGATGAATGAGATTTGCCTTTATCATGGTCAAAGAACACACCTGGTGAACGGTGCATTTGAGATACGATAACACGCTCTGTGCCGTTCACTACAAACGTACCACTGTGCGTCATCAAAGGCATATCACCCATGTAAACATCTTGCTCTTTGATGTCTTTCACAGATTTAGCTTCTGTATCAGGATCGATTTCAAAAACAATCAGGCGCAGCGTTACTTTTAGCGGCGCGGAATATGTCATGCCACGTTGCTGACATTCTTCCATGTCATATTTTGGTGGATCAAAATCATAAGAAACGAATTCAATCATTGACTGGCCAGCGAAATCAGAAATTGGGAAAACCGACTTAAATACAGCCTGAATACCTACTTCTTCGCGTCCACCCTCAGGTTCGTTAACTTGCAAAAAATGCTCATAAGATTCTTTTTGAACCTCAATCAGATTTGGCATTTGCGTTACTTCGGTAAGTTTACCGAAAAACTTACGAACCCGTTTGCGTCCCATCACAGTTTGTGACATTTGTTTTCCTTCGTAAGTGACAATTTCTTGTCATTGACCAATGTTTTCTCATCAAAGCTTCTAAAGTTAGCGTTGGTCAACACCACCTTAGAAACCTCAAATAAAACTATTCTAAATGCGATTTTGGAAATGCCCGTGACCACGAGGACATCATCGAAACCGCACCAACCAAACCAGCATTTTTCAGCTGATTCAAAAACGCACCAATGCGGACAAGAGGCTTCCCTCAAGTCCGCACTGGAAAATCGTACAAACTAAGAAACTATTTAAGTTCGACTGAAGCACCAGCGTCTTCAAGTTTCTTTTTGATTTCTTCAGCTTCGTCTTTAGGACAAGCTTCTTTAACTGCTTTAGGAGCGTTATCAACAAGATCTTTCGCTTCTTTCAGGCCAAGACCTGTAATAGCGCGAACTTCTTTAATCACGTTGATTTTCTTTTCGCCAAAGGCAGTAAGAATAACATCAAAGTCTGTTTTAGCTTCTTCAGCAGCTTCACCGCCACCAGCAGCTGCAGCAGCAGCAACAGGAGCAGCAGCAGAAACGCCCCATTTTTCTTCAAGTAATTTTGAAAGCTCAGCAGCTTCCATAACTGTCAGTGCAGAAAGATCGTCTGCAATTTTTTCTAGATCAGCCATTTTGTCTTCTCTTTTCGTTTAAATTTGGTTTGAACCAATTGGTTTGAACAATATTGAACTTTGCCACTTATGCGGCTTCACCCTTAGAGGCATAGGCACCCAAGACCCGCGCCAGCTGACCAGCTGGTGCTTGTGTAACGCCTGCGATACGTGTTGCAGGTGTTTGGATCATTGCAATGAGTTTCGCTCTCAATTCATCAAGCGATGGCAACTCAGCAAGGGCTTTAACACCGGCAGTATCAAGAATAGTCGCACCCATTGCGCCACCAAGAACAGCGAATTGTTCGTTGTCCTTAGCAAAACTAGCTGCGATTTTTGGCGCACTAACAGGATCAGGCGAATACGCCAAAACTGTTGGTCCGACAAACAAATCCTTGATGCCTTCAGCATCAGTACCTTCAAGAGCAAGTTTCACAAGACGGTTTTTGGCAACTTTAACGCTACCCCCCGCCTCGGCCATTTTGACACGCAAATCATTCATTTGCGTAACAGTCAGACCTTTATTGTGGGCTACGACAATCACGCCAGAGTCTTTGATAACTCCGCCGAGTGTAGCAATAAGTGCTGTTTTTGCAGCTCTATCCACTTGCGCTTCTCCTTCTCAGCCTATGAAAACATTTCATAAGGCTCGGTTGGAATTTACTGCCCGTTCTATAATAACGATTCACCAACCAATTCGGCAGTTGAACCGCTGTTTAAACGAGCAGCGCTCACTTGCCTGTCTGTTAAATGGCTCTACGAACCTTTTAACTCTACGAAGTTCAAACCAATAAAAATCGGTTTCAACACCATCTCATGCAGGCTTTGCCTTTTAAGCTGCAAATTCAGATTGAACTTACAAGCGCCTGCAATCTCCGACAGGGTCACCAGAAACTTAAATAAACAAATTCAAGCCTCTGACTAAAGCGTTTCATGTATTGTTTGTCACGCAAACACTGCATGAAACGCAATATCGTTAACATTTTAAATAAGTCGTTCTAATTCAATCTAAACCAGAACTACTCTAACAAACTGGAACCAATAAATAATTCCAGTTTGAAATTTAATTGACTACTGCTTAACCAGTAATCGAACCTAGGTCAACTTCAAGGCCAGGACCCATTGATGAACTAAGTGAAATTTTCTTAACATACGCACCTTTAGCACCAGTTGGTTTAGCTTTTAGTACATCACCAACAAATGTTTTGATGTTTGCAGAAATAGCATCTTCGCTAAAGCTTGCTTTACCAATGCCAGCTTGAAGAACACCCGCTTTTTCAACGCGAAATTCAACAGCGCCACCTTTAGCAGCTTTCACAGCTTCACCAACGTTTGGTGTCACAGTGCCAACTTTAGGGTTAGGCATAAGGCCGCGTGGACCAAGAACTTTACCAAGACGACCGACAAGAGGCATCATGTCAGGTGTAGCAATAACGCGGTCAAAATCAGATTTACCTTTTTGAATTTCTTCAAGAAGATCTTCTGCACCAACGATTTCTGCACCAGCATCTTTAGCTTCTTGCGCTTTTTCTTCACGTGCAAATACGGCAACACGAACATTCCGGCCAGAACCAGAAGGCAAGTTACATACACCACGAACCATTTGATCGGCATGGCGAGGGTCAACACCCAAGTTCATTGCAATCTCAATAGTTTCGTCAAATTTTGCAGTTGCGTTCTTTTTCAACAAGGTAATAGCTTCATCCAAAGCATAAGTTTTGTTAAAATCAACACTGTCACGCGCAGCTTTCGTGCGCTTACCAAGTTTTGCCATCTTACATGCCCTCCACTTCAAGACCCATAGAACGGGCAGAACCAGCAATAATTTTCATTGCTTGGTCAATATCACGGGCATTCAAATCAGCCATTTTAGCTTCAGCAATCTCACGAACTTGCGCCGCAGTTACTTTACCTGCAATAGAACGACCAGGTTCACCACTAGCTTTTTTAAGGCCCGCAGCTTTTTTCAAAAAGAAAGACGCAGGTGGCGTTTTCATTGTGAAAGTGAACGACTTGTCCGCATAAACAGTAATTGTTGTAGGAATTGGAGAATTAGGCTCCATTTTTTGCGTAGCAGCATTAAATGCTTTACAAAATTCCATAATATTCACACCGCGCTGACCAAGTGCTGGGCCAATCGGTGGTGAAGGGTTTGCAGTACCAGCAGGTACTTGTAGCTTGATATAGCCACTAATCTTCTTTGCCATTTTATTTTCCTCTCCGCATTACGCGGAAGTTGAGGTTAGTGGTCCGGCTTCTAACAAGGTTGCAAAGCTACCTGAAAGAACACCTCCCACCATTTAAAGGGTGTCTCAAAAATTCTTAACCGTCCATATGGCCAACCACATGGAAAGATTAAGAGACTTTCTCCACTTGCCCATACTCTAATTCGACTGGAGTTGCACGACCAAAAATAGACACTGCTACCTTTAGACGCTCACGCTCTTCATCGACTTCTTCTACAAGACCATTAAACGAAGCAAACGGTCCATCAGAAACTTTAACTTGCTCACCAATTTCAAAGACAACAGTTGAGCGCGGCGCTTCAACACCTTCTTGAACTTGATTAAGAATGCGAGCAGCTTCTGCATCGCTAATCGGCATTGGTTTATTATCTGCGCCAAGAAAGCCAGTAACCTTTGGCGTTTCATTGATTAAGTGAAACGCCTGATCTGTCATTTCCATACGTGCAAGAACGTAACCAGGAAAAAATCGTTTTTCTGTTGTCACCTTACGGCCGCGACGCATTTCTGTCACTTCTTCCGTTGGCACAAGAACTTGATCGATCAAATCTTCAAGGCCGTTAGAAATAACTGCCTCACGGATTGATTCTGCCACTTTCTTCTCAAAATTTGAGTAAGCGTGAACGATATACCAACGCATTGCCATGTTTTAAGCCGCCTACCTAAATCAGAATTATCAAATTAAAATACTGTTTTGCCGAAAACCACAAAGTTCACAGCATATTTTAAAACAGCATCAACACCTAAAAAGAACACAGCCGCAGCAGCAACCATCATCAACACCATAAGTGTCGTAATCATTGTTTCATTGCGTGTAGGCCACGAAACCTTTGCTGTCTCAGAGCGCACTTGCTGAAAGAACTGCAATGGATTTGTTTTTGCCATCTGTATTTTCCTTTTAAACACTTGTTTTTATCACAAAAAACAAGACTAACGAATGGCAGGGGCAGAAGGAGTTGAACCCTCGACCTACGGTTTTGGAGACCGTCGCTCTACCAACTGAGCTATACCCCTACATTCGTAAAAATTGCGGATTGTCCACACACATATGGTCAACCCGCAATTAAATCAAGTTATATCTAAGTAATTTCTACTCAATAATTTCTGCCACCACGCCGGCGCCAACTGTGCGGCCACCTTCGCGAATAGCAAAACGTAGTTTGTCTTCCATGGCAATTGGTGTAATCAATTCAACTTCGAATGTCACATTATCGCCAGGCATAACC
>JAMOMM010000195.1 GCA_027067085.1 Hyphomicrobiales bacterium | reverse complement strand
TCTGCGTTATATCTTCGCCGCCATATAAGTCTCCACCGTGATTTTTAAAAAGATCAGTTATTTCTTTTGAAAATTGGGAAAATTTTTCCATAAAATAGCCAAAACCCCTTGAAAATTTAAATTCAATAAACATATTGTTCTTTATAACGAACGATTGTATGGTGCAAATACTTAACCGAACAACTCTCCTCAAGGAATTGCAGCCATGAACGCAAATGCGAGTATAAAGCAAAATAAAAAGGAAACCAAAGTCATGAGCGTCAGTGCCGCCACCGTCAACGACTGGATTGAAAACGATCAGGCCCTTTTGGTCGATGTCCGCGAAACGTCTGAATTTGATAAAGAACATATACCAGGTGCTTTGCTATTGCCATTGTCTGCCTTTGATCCAGAACTGTTTCCGACCATCCCCGGTAAAAAGGTCGTCTTGCATTGCGCCGTGGGCAAGCGTTCTGAAACAGCAGGTAAAATGCTTATAAACGAAGGTTATCACGACATCATCCATATGGAAGGTGGCTTGGAAGAGTGGAAAAAGGCTGGTTTTGAGACCGAAATCCCATACCACCCACCTCAAGAACAAAAGGCCCCAGAACCAGTGTTTTTGTGCCCACCCGTCGGTGAAGTGCTTTTGGACGAGTATTTATCGCCACTTGGTTTAAGCCAAAACGGCGTTGCTGATTCAATCGGTGTTTCCTATGAAGTTATTGATGGAATTATTAGTGGCGCGGAACCTATCACCGCTGAGTTGTCACTACGTTTGGCGCGATATTTTTCAACGGCGGCTGATTTTTGGTTGCAATTGCAATCAGATTACGACCTAGAAAGAGCCCGTCACAACGTTGGGGCTGACATCCGAAAAAAGGTACGTCCGCGTGTCGCAAATTAAAAATATTGTTAAATGCCCATACGTAATATAGGCTCCTGTCATTTAAGGAGGTAACTATAATGAAACGTATTCAGAACATTCTTCGAAGCGTAAGTGTGGTAGGCAGTATAGCTCTAGGGATGACATTGCTATCAGTCAACGTTCAAGCCAAAACGGCCGCTGAACAATCGTGCAGTATTCTCAAAGGGTTTCTCGACGATGGTGGTAGCGGTGGTGCAACTGCAGTTTATGCAATTACCGACCATTGGCGCAAACAAGATCGAGCAAAAATTTTCCCCAACCTTTCCCCTTCATTCGAAAGGTTCAAGTATTACAACGGTTCTGTATTTTTAGTTGATGATCTAGGCCCGCAATACAAAGAACACCTCATTGTACTTGATGCAGGGGCCTTAAACTCAATATTTTTGCGCATCCGTTATGCAGGCCACAAGGGCAAAATGTTGTTTATGAATGTAGACTTTAATTCAAAGTATGAAAAAATAGTCAAATATCCATTCGCTCAAAAGCCTGAAAAACTGAGCTGTAACTAGAGTTGGTCTGGTTTAAATTGAACCAGAACGACCTATTTAAGGTATTGATAATCTTGCGTTTCATGCAGTGTTTGCGCAACAAACAAAACATGAAACGCTCTAACGCCAAACAGTATATATGCAATAAAAATCCGCGCTCGTATTATGAACGCGGATATTTTTGTTTAAGGCATCTATCCTAATTTAGTGCCGAGTGTCTCTGAGCCTTTGGCGTCTTAACTCATCGCGCTCTTTTCGCCGCTGGCGTTTGCTCTTTTTCTTTGTTGTTCGTGGCTTATATTTTACCCGCTTTTTCGGGTTTGTTTGAATGGTCGGGCTAATACGAATCCTTGGAACAAACGTGTGAGACGGACCTGTTGAAGGGCCTGTTGTTGGATACCCAGATTCAGGGCGACGTTTTCTTCCTGGGAAAATACCAATGCCAATTTGAATAGGAATTTTGGGGAACACTCTATCGCGCGGTCGTTGTGGTTGCTCGTATTGTGGGCGTTCAGCACGGGGCCGTACGCGAATGGGAACCGTGCGCCTTGGTGTACGGGTGTTTACAACTTTGCGTTTTCTTTTATCGCGTGTTTTGGCCTTTTTACGCCGTGGCGGCGTTTGGGTTTTACGCTTGGGTTTTGGCCGCGCTTCTAGTGGCAGACCAGCGTATTGGCGAATGTTTTGCCGCGTAATCGGACTTGCCGCCATTTTACCACGTAGCCTAAATCGCCCGCCTAAGAACGGAAAAGCTTGTGGGAAGCCACCTCTGTCGAGTAACTCTTTGGGTAATTTGTTGTAAAGACGGATCCGGCCTTGTTTTTTGACAACCAAAAACCGTCCCGGTTGTTGTAAGCCGCGGCATTCAACAGTTTGGTTTGTCCGTTTGGCTTGGGCTTGCGAACGGCAAACATTCACCCGGCCTTCAAGCAGCGCGACAATCGTTTGGCCATCATCATTGATGTACACATCAAACTTGGTGCCACGAACACCAATAGTGGCCGTTGGTGTTTTGATTTTATAGGTTTCAGATGGATTGTCGCCCGTTAAAAATCGAATGGCCCCTTTAAAGTGAACCACCACAACTTCGCGTTTGCTAGGGTTGGGGTCATACACAAACTTGTCGAGCCAAAGTTCGGAATTGGGACCAACGGCCAATGTTGTTTTATCGACCATCTCAAACTGGCCAGTACTATCTTCGCCAGTGACCAGCGTTTCTTCAGTGCGAATTTTGGAGCCAACGATTAACTTTGTTTGGTTGCCGTCAGCTAACAAATCTACCGATTTAACGATTTCAGTGGCTTTGCCAATTTCAGCCCCAATCTCGGCCCCAATCGCAGCAGGCGC
>JAMOMM010000194.1 GCA_027067085.1 Hyphomicrobiales bacterium | reverse complement strand
GGAGTGCTCAAGATTTGGCCAATCGTTCAGGGTGGCGGCAAGAGCGGGCCCAACCAACGGATCATCACCCAGATCAATCACATCAAACAGTTTTGCCCGCAGCCCATCATCAATGTCGTGAGCATTATAGGCAATATCGTCAGAAATGGCGGCAACTTGGGCTTCTGCTGATGCAAAGGTTGAAAGCTCTAAAGCATTTGCGTAGGCAAATTCCTTAATCGCCACAGGAATGCCGCGCTTTTTATAACGCGCAGTCATTGAACCATCGGCATTTATTAGTGGGCCATTGTGTTTGACTAAGCCTTCAAGGGTTTCCCATGTCAGGTTTAAACCATCAAAGGCGGCATATGATTTTTCTAAGCGGGTGACAATGCGCAAGGCTTGAGCATTATGATCGAACCCGCCCCATTCTTTCATACAAACATCAAGGGCTTCTTCGCCTGCATGGCCAAAAGGTGTGTGGCCTAAATCGTGCGCCAATGCCAAGGTTTCGGTCAGATCTTCATCCAAGCCGAAATATCGCGCAATTGTGCGAGCAACTTGTGCAACTTCGAGCGAATGGGTCAAGCGAGTGCGAAAGTGATCGCCTTCATGATAAACAAAAACTTGGGTTTTGTGTTTCAAGCGACGAAAGGCGCTGGAGTGGACAATTCTGTCGCGGTCATGTTGATAGCAGCTACGCAAATAACTGTCATTTCCGCCACTAAAGCGGCCTTTTGAGTTTTCTGGCGTTTGGGAAAATATTGATTGTTTGTTATTCATTGTTTCTCAAAACTTGACATTGGAGCATAAGAACCCGACATATTGGCTTAACTAGCCTTAACATGGCAGACACCTAATTACATGGACATTTAGAATCATGAGTACCAGCACGCAAATTACCATGACTTCAGCCGCCGCTGAACGTATTAAAGAGATTATCGGTGACGAGCCAGATAAAAAAGCCCTGCGCATTTCTGTTTCTGGTGGTGGGTGTTCAGGTTTTCAGTATGAGTTTGACCTTGAGAACAGCATCAATGACGATGATTTGAAAGTTGAAAAAGAAGGGTCAACCATTCTTATCGACTCAACATCCATCCTTTATCTGTTTGGATCTGAAATTGATTTTGTTGATGATTTGATCGGCGCTTCGTTTCAAATCAATAATCCCAATGCTACTGCCTCATGTGGTTGTGGCACCAGTTTTTCAATTTAAGTCTCTTTTAACAGAAAGCCTAACTCCCCGTGGAAATCGCAACTTGGAATATCAACGGGATTAAAGCCCGCCTGCCCGTTCTGTTAAGATGGTTAGAAGAAGCAAAACCCGATGTGGCTTGCTTGCAGGAAGTCAAATCGGTTGATGAAAACTTCCCGCGCGGCCCGATTGAAGATTTAGGCTATAATCTCGTCACACATGGCCAAAAAGGCTTTAATGGAGTCGCGCTATTATCCAAATTACCCTTTGATGAAGTAACACCGCGTTTGCCGGGCAATGATGATGATCCGCAAGCGCGTTATCTTGAAGGTGTGATTCCATTCGGCAATAAAATTGTACGAGTCGCTTCAATTTACCTGCCAAACGGCAATCCTGTTGATACGGAAAAGTATCCTTATAAACTTGAGTGGATGGACCGCTTGATTGCTCACACCAAAGGCTTGTTAAAACTTGAAGAGCCGTTGGTTCTATTTGGTGATTATAACGTCATCCCGCAACGTGAAGATGCTAAAAACCCAGATAACTGGGTTGATGATGCGCTGTTTCGACCAGAAACACATGCCAAATACCGCGAACTTTGCAATCTGGGCCTAACCGATGCCGTACGCGTGTTTCATAAAGACGATGATACATATACGTTCTGGGATTATCAGGCTGGTGCTTGGCAACGCAATAATGGCATTCGTATCGATCATGCGTTGTTATCGCCTCAAGCCACCGATCATTTAACTGCTTGTCGCATAGACAAACACGTGCGCGGTTGGGAAAAACCATCCGATCACGTGCCTGTCGTTATTACGTTAGAATAGTTGATTTTATAAAACCCCAAAATTATTGGTTTTTCTTTGTTATAGCCACCCTTAATGCGCAACCAAAAAACCACCCTGAGAAAACTGCGATTATGGTAACGAACGCGACAATAAAGCCGACATTGGCGTAAAAATCTGGACTTTGCGACTGGATAGTCCCACTCACATAGTTGGCCCAAAATAACACCATAACTGAAATCATCGTCACCCACTCACCTGCAAGTGTGATGTGATGCTTTTCCTTCGTTATTATCCAAATTTTTTGAAGTACAAAACCAATAACGGTTCCGATGACAATGGCTCCAGAAAACACCGTCCACACCATTGGTTGTTCCTGCAAATTCATAAGAATAGGTATATTGGTAAACCCAATGAGCGGCAGAATGTAGACTAGGAAAGTTGGTATTCGGCGATGCTTTGTAGATTTAATGCCAACGAAAATCAGTAAAGCTAAAAGTGGCCATATCCACACCGGGGGTTCGGTCAATAATTTGGTTAGTTCGGACATATTCAATTTCCTTTTGAAATACAATTTGGTGAAATCAGAAAATGGGGTTCAGCCAAAGCGTTTGGTTTTATCGCGGGCAATTAGTGCCAAAACTAAGACTGCGAACGCTGCGGTGTAGGCAGCAAACATCGCGATGGTAAAACTGCTCGGTGCTTGGCCGGTGATGGTGCTCCAGGCAATTTCAGCCATTTGACGGGTTGGTGTCCACTTTGAAATGTTACCGACAACTTCTGGCATG
>JAMOMM010000193.1 GCA_027067085.1 Hyphomicrobiales bacterium | reverse complement strand
TTCAAGCAATCGCTCACGCTTTTCGCCATTCTAACCCTTATATGGCTGAACTTGAAAACCCTCAAATTGCTGAATGGAGTAAAGTAAACCTAGAGCGTATTGACGGGTATTTAGACAAGTTTGAGGATGCATTGGCAAAAACGCCTTACATTGCAGGTCAAACCTATTCTATTGCCGACATCACGACCTTGGTGGCCATCGACTTTATGAGAGTGCTCCGTTTGCGTCTCACCGATAAACACCCCAACTTGGTTGAGTGGTATTCTCGCGTGTCTGTTCGTCCCAGTAGCGTGAAATAACTGTAGCAAAAAGTAGTTTTGCAAGCCAAAATTTGCCAAAATGTTAGAAGTTTTCCATACCTTTTAGTCGCAGGGAGTTGATTGCCATTGCACCTGTTGCAATATTAGATTATCTAAATATACATTCCATATTGCGTTAATGAGAACCGAGATGTGGTAAAGCTGACAACGTTAGTAAGGTATTTTGATGCAAGCTGAAACAGGCAAAGGCGAGGCAAATTTTAAAATTGCCAGTAAAGAATCTTTGCGCGCTGCTGGACAAGTTCAGTCTGTAACGCGTTCGATAACCCTATTAAATGCCCTATCATACTATTCTCAAGGCCTAACCTTGTCAGAACTGGCAAAGACAGTTGGCTTGGCAAATTCCACGGCGCACCGGCTTTTAACAACTATGCAGAATGAGCGTTTTGTTCGCTATGATTCAGAACGTTCGGTTTGGCTTATTGGTGTGCAGGCTTTTCGGGTGGGTTCAGCATTTGTGCGTTCGCGTGATCTTGTAACCATTGCACGCCCCTTCATGCGGTTATTGATGCAAACTGAAGGCGAAACGGTGTCTTTGGCTGTGGAAGATCGTTCAGAGATTGTTTATTTATCGCAAGTTGAAACCCAAAAAATGATGCGCGCAATTGCTGGCCCTGGTGGCCGCGCTAGTATGCATTGTTCAGGTATTGGCAAAATGCTATTATCATCGCAATCAGACACTCAGCTTAAAGAGACGTTGAGCCAAATGTCATTAAGCCGCGAAACCAGCCATACATTTACAAACATAGAAGACTTAACCCGTGAGATTGAGCAAATAAGAAAGCAAGGATTTTCGGTTGACGATCAAGAAGTCGCTATTGGTCTTCGGTGTATCGCCGCTGCGATTTATGATGAAAACTCGGTCCCTCTTGCAGGCATTTCCCTATCGGGTCCAACAGCGCGCATTCCGCGCGAACGAATTAAGGCGCTAGGCCACTCGGTTCGAAAAATAGCGTCAGACATTACGAAAGAACTAGGCGGTATTGAGCCTGGAAAACACACCTACTAAATTAAACACGAAGGCAATCGGAGCTAAATATGACTGAAATTACCAAACAACAAGTGCTCGATGCACTGGCCCAAGTTAAAGGCCCAGACCTTGACGGTGACCTTGTCTCAAGAAACATCGTTACAGAAATTGTTGTAACAGGCGCGAACGTAATGTTTGGCTTGTCTGTTGATGCCAATCGGGCAAAAGAACTTGAACCAATGCGTTTAGCTGCTGAACGTGCGGTTTCAGAAATCGATGGCGTTGATAAAGTTATGGTTGCGTTGACGGCTGAAAAACCAGCCAGCAACGGTGCTGCAGCGCCAAATGCACAAGGTGACACAGTGGGTGTACCACGTGGTGCAAAAACTCAAGGTGCGGCATCAAAAGCGGGCAAAATCGCTGGTGTTAAACATTTGGTTGCTATTGCTTCGGGCAAAGGTGGTGTTGGCAAATCAACAACAACCATCAACCTTGCATTAGGTTTGGTGGCGATGGGATTGAAGGTCGCTGTTCTTGATGCCGACGTTTATGGTCCATCATTGCCGCGTCTTATTGGTCAAAAAACCCTTCCAACTCAAGATCCTCTATCAGAGGGCAAGTTACAACCAGCTGAAGCTTATGGCTTAAAAGCGATGTCTATGGGCTTTCTTGTTGAAGAAGACACCCCGATGATTTGGCGTGGACCAATGGTTCAATCAGCGTTGCAACAAATGCTCAATGATGTTGAGTGGGGCGAAATTGATATGATGTTGATCGACATGCCTCCTGGAACTGGCGATGCACAACTTTCAATTGCGCAACAAACCCCACTTGCTGGTGCAGTCATCGTTTCAACCCCGCAAGACCTTTCATTGATCGATGCTCGTAAGGGTTTGAACATGTTCTTGAAAGTGTCTGTGCCTGTTCTCGGTATTATCGAAAACATGAGTTACTTCATTTGTGACAAATGCGATACTCGTCATGAGATTTTCGGCCATGGTGGTGCACGTGATGAAGCTACAAAACTTGAGCTTCCATTCCTTGGTGAAATTCCTCTCGATAAGGAAATTCGCGAACGTTCTGATAATGGCCAACCGATTGTTGCAACCGTTCCAGATGGACCGCATTCTAAGATTTACAAACAAATTGCCAAACAAATTTGGGAAGCTGTTGATGGGAAACCAGCACCAACTGGCCCGAAAATTGTAATGGAATAGTTTGTAGGTTCTACTGCAATACTCTTATTAAGCCGCTGGCATTTGTGTCGGCGGCTTTTTTTGTTCAAATTTCACGCATAATCAATTCACGTTCCTTAAAATAAAAAATGGCCCAAACTAAAAAAATGGCGCATAATTAAAAATTGGACGGGTTCAGAAAGATATTCTTTGAAAATGCAGACGGAGGTTTCTCTTGAAGATGTGCTACGGGCAGATGTATATCGTCTGCTTGCGGTTCTTTTGCGCGCTGGCCCAGATGAAGAAAACCTTTCTATGTTAGCGACAATGCGCGGAGATGAAACCGTGCTAGGCAAGGCCGTCGCAAGCTTGGCTATGTTGGCCCAAAAATCCACACCATCGCAAATTGACATTGAATACCACGCCCTATTTATTGGCGTTGATGCTGGTGAGCTTGAGCCATATGGTTCTGCATATTTAAACACCACGCCTCATCAAAGCACCCTTGCTCAATTAAGGGATGATATGAGCCGCGTTGGTATAGACATGCGAACCGACATTGACGAGCCCGAAGATCACATTGCCGCATTGTGTGAAATGATGGCAGGAATGATTTTGGGTGATTTTTCTATGCCATTATCACTTGAGGAGCAAAAGGATTTTTTCTCTACTCATATTCAATGTTGGGCGAAAACCTTCTTTACGGACCTTCAAATGGCTCGCCATTCGGTTTTTTACACGGGCGTTGGAGCTATTGGCATTGCCTTTATGGATATTGAAGCCGCCGCTTTTGAGATGCTTTAAGGCTAAGTCTTATTGCCAGCGATTTTGAAAATTCAACAAATTGCTTTAGGGTTTACAGAAACTTAACGCAAATCACGGCAAGTATTGAGATAGTGTAATTTTTAAGGGCTTGGAAAATGAAAACCATTTTGTCCATCGCAGGCGCGATATTTGTAATTCTTGGTGTAGCTGTAGGGGCTGCTTCGCAGTTTGACTATGGCTCGGTATTGAGCGGCTTAAACATTGGAGTAGCAGCAACTTTATTGGTTGGCGGTTTCATTGTCTTAGGGTTGAGCGGCGTTATTGGCGCGGTCAATAGCATTGGTTCTGCAACTCAAAAATCAAGCAGACCAGTAGTAGCAAACCAACATTCTGCAGGCCAACTGGCAGCAAATGACGGGCCACGCCCGCCAGCATTAGACGGGGCAAAACTTGGAGCCGTTGGTGGTGCCGTTGCTGCTGTTGGTGGTGCCGCTGCTGCTGTTGGTAGTGCTGCTAGTGATGTTGGTGGACAAGCCGCAGGGTCTGTTGGCAATCAGCTTGATAAAGCCTCTAAGGGTGTTGAAAGCGCGGTAGACAAAGTTGCCGAAGTTGCAGCTGAAGCCAAAGAAAAAGCAGTAGATGCAGCCAAACTCACCTCTGAAAACGTTGGAGAAGTTGGAGAAAAGGCAAGTGCTGCCGTTGATAGTGTTGAAAACATGTTTGCCAGTGCTAAAGATGCGGCAAAAGAAAAAGCAGCAGCCACCGTTGATACGGTGAGCGATACTGCAGGTGATGTTGTCGATGGTATAAAGGAAACGGCAAGCGATGCCGCTGAAGTTGTTTCTGATGGCGTAAAAGGCGCTGTAGAAGCAACCAGCCAAGCTGTTGGTGATGCCAAAGACGCTGTGGCAGAAGAAGTCGTAGATGCCAGTGATGAAGTAAGCAGTGATGAAATAGCCAGTGATACCGTTTCAGAAACTTCAGACGATAATGAAGCTGAAAGTCAAAAAGACGCGACCGCGCAAGAAGATCCAGATCAGCTTTATGTTGTTGAAGAATTGGTTATCAGAGGTCGCCAAGCTCGTGTCCTTTCAGACAGTACGGTCGAAGCTGAAACTGATGAAGGCTGGATGCGGTTTGAAAATGTTGAGCATTTAGAAGAGTATCTTGATGCCATGCAGGGCTGATTAGCCTAGGGTCCTGGCCCTAACTAATTTGTTAGATAATATTAGCTGATTTGCGCACACAAAATAGATATAGTCCGATCTGAATGATCGGGCTATTTTTTTAGCCCAAGTTTGTACTATGAAATGATTTAAGGAAAATGAAGTGAAAACAGTTTTTAGAAGCATTGCAATTGCATCCGTGGCATCGGTCGCGTTTATGGCACCAGCCCATGCAGACGAAAAAGCAGATATTGCTAAAGCAACAGCTGATTATAGTTATGTTCAAGGATTTTTAATTGCCAACCGCCTCAAAGGATCACTGGCAAAAGACAAAATCGATAACAAAGCTTTTGCAACAGGTGTAAACGATGCGCTTACGAGCAAATCCAAGTTTACAGAAGAGCAGATGAAAAAAATTATAACGGCAGGCCCCGTGCATTTACGGGCAGAAAAAGAGAAAAAGAAAATGGAAAACACAGCATATTTGGCAGCTCACAAGAAAAAAGACGGCGTTAAAACAACAGCATCTGGACTAATGTATTCAATCATCAAGTCTGGCCCCGCTGACGGAAAAAGCCCATCTGCAAGCGACACCGTAATCGTTCATTACACAGGGACGCTAACGAACGGCAAAAAGTTTGATTCATCGGTTGATCGCGGCTCTCCCGCTACATTCCCGGTTAATCGCGTTATTCCTGGCTGGACAGAAGTTTTGCAACTGATGAAACCTGGCGATAAATGGGCTGTTGTCATCCCATCAGACCTTGGCTACGGCGCACGCGGTGCTGGCGGCCTTATCGGCCCTAACGAAATTTTGCGCTTTGATGTCGAGTTGATCGAAATTAAGAAATAACTTTGAGTTTATTTTAGAGTATTTGCCCTTGAGAACAGAAATCAGTTCTCAAGGGTTTTTTGTTTGCGGGTCATATTCGTAGAAGTTATCAAGCGCTGTGCTATGGGTTTGATGAAAGCCACACTTTAAATAAAACTTATTTGCGGGGCTTTTTACTAACGCGCATAAGCGGATGGGTAATTGAATTTCTTTAGCAATTGATTTTGCAAGCGCTATAACTTCTTGGCCTAAACCCAGCCGCTGAAATGGTTTCGATACATAAATATGGTCAAGGTACAAATGATCGGGTTTTTCGGTCAAAACAAAGAAACCAATCAATTTATCATCGACTTCAATGTTCCAAGTCTGGTTCGCATCGAAGGATTTTAAAAATCGTTCTCGCACTCGCGTTTCGTCAAACCGTCCAACGCGCGTGAGACTATCGCGCATGGTTTCGGCGCGGATTTCGGCAAGCAAATAAGCATCGTTTTTATTGGCGCTGGTAAATGCGACTTTCA
Source organism: Hyphomicrobiales bacterium (assembly GCA_027067085.1). Lineage (GTDB taxonomy): Bacteria > Pseudomonadota > Alphaproteobacteria > Rhizobiales > Aestuariivirgaceae > JALWJW01. The sequence goes on along the minus strand of JAMOMM010000193.1, from coordinate 7,047 downwards.
ACATTAAAGGCTGCCCCTTAGCTTTTGATTCCAGCTGGCATCAAATCATAAGGCGCTTTCCAGCCATCGGTTGCTTTAATGCGTTCTAGCCATGCGTTGATATTTTCAAACGGGGCCAAATCAAACCCCAATTCGTCGCCATAATACAAATAGCCACACATCGAAACATCAGCAATTGACAAATTTTCGGTTGCCATAAATTTGCGGCCAGTCAGATGATTATCAACGATGTGGAGGGCCGAGCGAATGCGCCCCGCCATAAATTTTACCACCTCGGTTTCACCCGTTTTCATAAAGGCGAGCATAAAGCGGTGGGTGGCGATGTAGTTGGTGAACTTATGATTATCAAACAAAATCCATTTTAAAATTTCATATTTTTCAGCTTTATTGCCACCACCAAACTTGCCTGTTTGGTCAGACAAGTATTGTAAGATCACCCCTGATTGAGAAAAATTTTGCTCACCATGAACGAGCACAGGGGCTTCTCCCAATTCGTTGATATTTTCTCGGTACTGTTTTGAACGGGTTTCGCCATTGAAAAAATCAACCTTGATAGCATCCCACTCCAGCTCACAAAACTGCAGCATCAATGCTGCCTTGTAAGAATTTCCAGATTCGCCAAAGCAATAAAGTTTAAAGTCCTTCATTTATTTTTCCTTGAAACCTATCGAGTGCGGCGTACAGGCAGCACAGACAAAGGAAAAATTATCGCACATCCATAACCGATGTGACAGCCCCTTTAATTACGCTGTAAGCTGTTGAACCTGTAATGGCGCGCTTCAAGCGGGAATGGCCCTCATCGGGCACGACAATGAGTTCTTTGTTGGCGCCAGCCTTGATGATTTGTATTGCAGGTTCACCAACTAAGGTTTTTAAAGTGTCGATTTTGATACCGAGAGACGTTAGCATTTCTTGTGCTGTTTTGTTTGCCTCTTGAGCAGCCTCACGGTCTTCGTGAGCTTCTGCAACAGACAACAATGTAATAGGTTCACCAATTGTATGGGCCAAAACTGCTGAACGCCTGATCGCTTGCATGCCACGTGCGGTGCCATCGTTGTAGATTAAAAAGCCCTTGTTTTCTAAACTCTCTTCGCGGGCGATCAAAACGGAACACGGGGCCAGAGCTGTAACGCGCTGCACAACTCCAGAATCAAAAATAGACTTAAACTCGCCTCGCCAGCGCGATGGTTCGTTCATAATAATAAGGTTGTAGGGGCCATAGTGGTACTGATCTAGAATGCCAGATGCCACGTCAGGTGCGGTTTTAAGTTTTAAGACAACAGTGCGGCCTTCTTTAGATTTAAAGAATACTTTATTGTCGCCAACAGGGTCTCCCCATGCTTCGCGATGATCGTTCTCGCGCTCCCAGCTTTCAACATCAAGTCCTTCTTCTTTTAGAATTTTAAGACTGTGTTTTAGGGCCATCAAACCAGGCAACTCCCCGCCTGCTTCCAGAAGGTTTTGTCGTGCAACTCTAACATTAAGCCCACCAGATGCCGCCCCCTTGTCGATAGGGCGAACATACAAAATAACAATGGCACTATTGTCTTGGGGGGTTAAACGAGCCGCAAATCGTACTGTATCATAGGACGCTTCTGAACCATCAATACAGGCCAAAACGCGAAATCTCGAACGCCGTCGTGCCCGAATGTTTGTCAAAGTTTTTTGGGCAGCTTGTTCTGAGCGATCAGATAATTTAGTGCGAGAAAATAGTGACATAACTTTACCCTCAGCTTGACAACATTGGCCAATAGAAAAAAGAAACCAACAACAGCACGGTTGTTGACATCAATACCATACGCCAGCCAACTTTCAAAAAGTCCGTGGTTTTTAGATAGCCAGACGCATAAACGATTGTACACGCTGGGGTTCCCACAACGGTGAGATAAGCAAAGGCTGATGAAACCGCTGTTATGAAACCAATGATAATTGGACTTTCGCCAGACACTTTTGCCAGATCCAAAACAATCGGTCCCAGCACCGCAACCGCCGCACCGTTTGACATGGTGTTGGTCACGCTGGTGGTTAAAATTGAAACCGCCGCCCATAAGCCAATGCCAGAATCCGCGCCAATAGGTTTGAGGAGCGCGACGAAGTTTTCGGCAATCCACCCTGCGGCCCCTGTGTTTTTCATTTGCACGCCAAGCGAAATCGCGGCGGCATATAGCAAAACAACGCCCCAGTTAACGCCCGAGTTGACATCGTCCCACAACACCAATCCAGCAATGAGGAAGGCTGCAGCTCCCATGATAGCGATGATGCCCATACCAAGGTCAGCTGATAAGAATATCCAACCATAAAGCACGATAAGGAAAATAACGATCGCGACCCAGTCTTTTGCTTTCAGTGGGCCTTCAAGCAATATTTGCGTGCGCAGGCGCGTACAGGCTCGTGACAGGTCACGATACTCAGGTTTAAACGCCGATAATAAAATCAGTGTAACAAGCGGCAATTGCAGCAAAAACATCGGATACGCATAGGCCATCCATTTTGCATAATCGATGAGGTACTTTGCTGTTTCTGGGCTATTGGGGTCAAAGAAAAATTCTTTCCAATAGCCAACCATAATCGCGTTTCTAGCGCCACCTGATGGCGTGCCAATTGAAGCAATTGAACAACCGTAAGCAATGGAAAACAACAACACTGCGGCTAAATTTTTTACCTTTTTAGGGTCATCAGATGTCAACGTAATCAACGTCACACCCACAGGCAACATCATTGCAGCCACGGTATGTTCGCCTACAAAAGACGCCATAATGCCAGAAACAGATGAGATACCAAAAGCAATCCAAACCGTCTTGGTGCCCGTCATTCGCACAATAAACCAAGCTATTCGTTTATCCAGCTTCTGTTTAACCACAGCCACCGCCAACATTAACGAGCCCATAATAAACAACACGGAATCAGTCATCAGACTTTTAGCCACCTCGGTTGATTCAAGCCCAAGTAAGATGACTTGCCCGGCAATAATCAACAACGCCACCGTTGGCAGTGGAATAGGTTCGGTCACAAACATGATGGTTGCCATTAACGACATCGCCAAAACAATTTGGCCTTCGCGAGTTAAACCATCAGGTGTTGGCATTTCAAGGAAGATGTAGCCAACCAGCATTGAGATGAAAAACCAGCGTTTTTCCCAAAAATAATACAGGCTAATTTGTGAACGCAAGCGTTGCCACTTTTGAAAGCCAACCAACTTAATATATGTTGTTTGACTTGGGTCTGGCGCTTGAAGACTATCACTTGCCAAATCGAATTGTTGTGTGCTCATCTGTTATCTCTTTAATGCCTCAAAAGGCGATACCCAAAACGGGCTAATTTTTCTAGCAAACAAGAGATATATTCCCATGGCAACACTTGAGCAGGTCTTACTATCCGTTGATGAAACATTGGAGCAAAGCCTTTCGCGATGGGAAAGCTTTTTGAAAATCCCGTCTGTTTCAACAGACCCCGCCTACAAAGCTGATTGTAAAACCGCTGCACAATGGTTGGTCGATACTCTGAACGAGCTGGGTTTTGATGCGACAATGCGCGAAACCCCCGGCCATCCCATGGTGGTTGCGCACTACATCAGCAATGATCGCACAAATGCCATTGGCAAACATGTCCCTCATATTTTGTTTTATGGCCATTATGACGTGCAACCTCCAGAACCGCTTGAGGAATGGAACACCCCACCATTTGAGCCAACAAGAATTGTGGGCGATGATGGCAATGAACGCATGTACGCGCGCGGTTCTGCCGACGACAAAGGCCAATTGTTGACATTCATAGAAGCAGTACGCGCGATGATCAATGCGTCATTTACGTTAAATGTGAATATGTCACTACTTTTTGAAGGCGAAGAGGAATCTGGCAGCCCATCACTTGATGCATTCCTTGCGCAAAATATCAAAGAACTGTCTCATGACGTGGCGCTGGTATGCGATACGGGCATGTGGAATGAAACAACGCCAGCAATCACCACCCGTTTGCGCGGCATGGTGCATGATGAAATTATCATCACGGGCCCATCGATAGATTTGCACTCAGGCCTCTATGGTGGTGCTGCAATAAACCCCATTCGCGTTCTCACTAAAATTCTTGGTGATATGCACGATGCAAATGGCAAAGTGATGATCGATGGTTTTTATGACGGCGTAAAAGATTTGCCCGCCGATACTAAATCTTCATGGGATAAGCTAAATTTATCTCATGAAGAGTTTTTGGGCGGCGTTGGTCTTTCCCATCCAGCTGGTGAAACATCTTACACAATGCTTGAACAAATCTGGTCGCGGCCAACGGCAGATGTTAATGGCATTTTGGGGGGGTATACGGGCGAGGGGACCAAGACGGTCATCCCATCAAAAGCCTCGGCGAAATTATCGTTCCGCTTGGTGGGCGAACAAGATCCACAAAAGATACTGGATGGTTTTAGAGCGTTTGTGAAAGCCCGCTTGCCAGCCGATTGTAGCGTTGAGTTTTTAAGTGATGGTGGCGCAAGTCCCGCTCTTGAGGTGGCAGAAAGCAATCCGTCGTTAAAAGTTGCTGCGGGCGCTCTAAAAGATGAGTTTGGCAAGGACCCCGTTTTAATGGGCTGCGGTGGTTCCATTCCCATTGTTGGCGCGTTCAAAGATGTTTTAGGAATGGACACCATTCTGGTTGGGTTTGGCCTAGCAGATGATGCCATACATTCCCCAAATGAGAAGTATGACATCAACAGTTTTCATAAAGGCATCAGAAGTTGGGTGCGTATTTTAGATGCGCTCGGTAACAGTGACGAAGAGTAATAATCAAGCTGTTATTGTTTTAAAGCCCGCCACGGTTTAGGGATTAGAACCCAACGTCTATTGACCAAAATAAGGCCATCAAAAGCAAGGCCTAATTTCTCGCCACGTTTTATGAACTTAAACCGAGCGATGGGTACATCTTTGATGAAATACTTTCGCACGGATTTATAACCGCCAGGAAATTTATCCAGATCAGCGTGGCCTTGTTTTAGTTTTCGTGTCGTTGAAAGCAAAACTAAAAACGTTTGGTGGTTGGCTTTTGGTTTGATTGATATGCCAGGCTTGAACAGTTGGTTGTTGCGTTTAATCAGGGCGCTGGCCAAAGGCTCGGCATAAACAGTGCGAATGTCGTTATCAGTAGGCCTAAGCTTAGCTGTTAAAGCAACATAATCAGCATTTGGTTCAAAGAACTTGCGTAAAACAATTCGCGCGCTGTCTAAATATATGCTGCTAGCAACATTTCCAGAACCAGAACCAGAACTAGGTGTCTTTTTTGCACTTGCCTTTTCCTTCAGCTTTAAAGACAAAACCTCAACCAATGTATTAAATTTTCGTTCGGTATTTTTTGAACAAGCCCGCGTAAGAAGGCCAATAACTGATTTGATTCTTTTAGGGGTTACCACAAGTGTAGTATCATTGGCGCGCGCGATATATCCAAACGCCCACATGCCAGCCATGCGTAATTCAATGCGGTCTTGAGTTAACAAGATTTTGGCACAACCAGCTGATGGGTTGAACTGCCTATTGTCAATATTTGCCGATTGAGCTTGGCTTGAGCTTGCAAAGCCACTAGCGCCAATCAACATCGCCATGCCTGCCAAAAATGATTTTTTCAAAATATTGCCTCCCGTTTTTTCTTTACCTAGAGGTAAGATAAACAAATCACAGAAAACTACAACTAAAAATCAACCAGGCGACATCCCGCGTAATCGTTCAGAGCGGCGGCGTAACAATTCCATAGTGATTAACAGCGCGACGGAAATCATCACCAAAACTGTGGCAACGGCCAAAATAGTTGGTGAAATTTCTTCACGCAAACCAGAGAACATTGCCCACGGAATGGTGCGTTGCTCATAAGAGCCAATGATTTTCACAACGATCACTTCGTCAAATGATGTGATAAAGGCAAACAAAGCCCCTGACACAACACCTGGCAAAATTAACGGCATGATGATTTTAAAGAATACTGTGCGCGATGATGCGCCAAGGTTTTGGCCAGCACGAATAAGCGATTGATCGAACCCGCTAAGGGTCGCTGTTACGGTGATAACCACAAACGGTGTGCCTAAAACCGCGTGCGATAAAACCACGCCGATAAATGTGTAGGCAATACCAATTTTAGCAAAGAAGAAGAACATGCCAAGCGCCGATACGATCAACGGCACAATCATAGGCGAAATAAGCAACGCCATGAAAAATTTGCGAAATGGCATTTCTGGCCGCGCTAAACCAAGCGCTGCAAGTGTGCCCAAGGTTGTTGATATGATTGTTGAAGCGATGGCGATTTGAAAACTGTTTCTAATTGCCCCAAGCCAGTTGGGATCGTTGAGGAATTTTTGATACCACTGCGTTGAAAACCCAGCAGGGTCCAGTGACAACATTTCTTTGGTAAAGGACAGATAGAATCCAGCATTAAACGAAAGCGGAATAACGATCAAAATTGGCGCGATCAAGAAGAATAAAATCAGGCCGCAAATGGTACGGTAAGTATAAAACCAAATTCGCTCAAGCGGTTCAACGTGTGCAGGTAATGCCATAATTAAATCCCCTTAACCCAGTTTCATATTGTCGATGCCGACGATTTTGTCGTACAGCGCATACAGCGCCATAACAAACAATAACAAGATGGTGCCAAGCGCTGCTGCCAGTCCCCAGTTGCCACTGGTAAAGAAGTGATGAGCAATAAAGTTCGATATGAACACCCCAGACGTGCCACCCACTAATTCTGGCGTGATGTAGTACCCAATAGCCAAAATAAACACTAGGATCGTTCCCGCCCCAATGCCTGATATTGTTAGCGGCATATACACTTTAGTGTAGGCACGCAGTTGTGTTGCGCCCATGGAGCGGGCCGCGCGCATATAACTTGGCGGAATGGTTTTCATGACGCTATAAAGCGGCAAGATCATAAACGGCAATAAGATGTGGGTCATTGCAATAAACGTGCCCGTTTTGTTGTTGATTAGCGATAATCGGTTGTCGTCATTGACCACACCAATATAAGCTAGCAAATCATTAATCACCCCTTCATTGCCGAGTAATACCATCCAAGCAGAGG
>JAMOMM010000192.1 GCA_027067085.1 Hyphomicrobiales bacterium | reverse complement strand
TATCAACAAAAGCATGGTATGAAACGTGATTGTTGGCCCGACAAGGCAACGTTAAAAAGAGCGGCACGTTAAAGCGCGTTAGAGCGTTTCATGTTCTGTTTGAATCACAAACAGGACATGAAACGCCGTAATTTCAATCACTTAAATAGGTCGTTCTGGGTCAATGAAAACATGAACGACTCTAGGCTTTATTGGACAGGTGCCACAACGCTTGTACTTGTGCTTGAGCCTGTTGCCGTTTGAAGCTTTGCTTTTCCACGCGTGACCAAAACTCGTTTTACAATCGCGCGGCGATACACATCGTTTAGCGCAATGTTTTTTTGCTGACGGATCACCTGCGGGCTGGCTTTTGAGTTGACAAACAAGTTATCAAAAAAAGCATCGGATTGACGCTCACACCCTGCGATTACGGCAGAGGCAATGGTGTTGGCTTTGGTGCTGCGCGCCGCAGACAATCGATCTGTTCGTTCAATAAAACAACTGAACATTTGTTTTTTAGCCACAGCAATTAGAGCTGCACGGTTTTGCGCCAATGTTTGTGAAGTTGATGGTTGTAAAACTTGAGGCGCTTGGCCCGCAGGCACGGCGGCCTGAACAGGTTGGCCGTTTTCTAACTTTGCCATAGCTTGCTGTACCGTTGGCAAAAACGTGGTTTGAGCAAGCTCTTTGAGGATCACATTAGACTTTTCTTCGCCAAGGCCACCGATCAAAACACCCGCCATTTTTGCAAATTCGAGTTGACATGACGACTTCATTGAAGCGGTAATAATATTTGCCGCACTGTCACGTTTACCAGATTTTACTTGCGATGTCGCATAGTTGGCGGCGCAATCGCGAAAAGCAAAAACGGCAGGGTTGCCAGTTTTTTTCCACCAAAGGGCATTGCCACGGGTTTTGCGGCTTGCTCGTTTTACGCGCGACGTTCTGACCTTGGGTGGTAGAATTTCAATTGGTTTGGCGGCTATGATTTTCTTGCGGGTGTTTTTGGCTTTTCCCGCTGCCACAGGTTGAGCGGCTGGGCGTTTTGGCGCGGTGGTGGTGTTAAACTTACGGATAAAAATCCTTGGCGGTTCTTGCGTTGGCTCGGTTTCAATTTTTTTACCAAAAATTGTTTTGCTATGGGCGCTTGTTGAACCTTTAGACCCTTTCCAAGGGCGCTCAATCGTTTCTGCAAATGCGTTCACTGACAACAATGAGACGATCAAAAAACTGAATACTGAACTGAATGCAACGCGTTTCAAATCGCTAAATCCTCGCTACTAAGACAAATGCTCATTACACAATACGACATTTCATCATAAACCATCCAAATATGGTCGTTTTAACCATAACCAATTCAAAGGCAATAAAATGACGAGTTTATGGTTTATTTCGTTCAATTTTTTTCTATCAGATTCTAGCGCCAAATTACATATTAGGATAGTTTGGCCCCTCGCCACCTTGCGGCACACACCAATTGATGTTTTGAGCTGGGTCTTTAATATCGCATGTTTTGCAATGTACACAATTTTGCGCGTTAATTTGAAAGCGCGGATTAGCGCCGCTCTCATCGGTAATGATTTCGTACACACCTGCGGGGCAATAACGTTGAGCAGGTTCATCATATTTCGGCAAGTTTTGCGAAACGGGAATTGATGGGTCTTTCAAACACAAATGGACGGGCTGGTCTTCTTCGTGGTTAGTCGCGGAAAAAGACACATTTGTAAGACGATCAAACGATAACTTGCCATCTGGTTTTGGGTAATCAATTTTCTTAGACGACTTTGCATCCATCAAGGTCGCATAATCTGGCTTGCCATGTTTGATCGTACCCAAAAACCCACGACCGATGAGCTGGTGAAGCCACATATCAATGCCGCCCAATACAAGCCCGCCAATCAAACCTAGTTTTGACCAAAGTGGTTTAACATTTCGCACTCGTTTAAGATCTTGATAAACCCACGAATTTTCATAGGCGGTTTGATAGGTGGTCAGTTCATCACCTTCACGACCTGCTACAATCGCTTTAAAAGCTTCCTGCGCCGCCATCATGCCCGTTTTCATGGCATTATGAGAGCCTTTGATGCGTGGTAAGTTTACAAAGCCAGCGGAACAACCGATCAACGCGCCACCAGGAAAACTTAGTTTTGGCACCGATTGAAACCCGCCCTCAGTAATTGCGCGCGCGCCATAAGCCACACGGCGGCCACCTTCTAAAACATCGGCAATCAATGGATGGTGTTTAAAGCGTTGAAATTCATTATATGGCGACAAATACGGGTTGGTGTAATTAAGGTGGACCACAAAACCAACGGCAACTTGGTTGTTTTCTAGGTGATACATAAAGGTGCCACCACCTGTTTTTGTACCAAGTGGCCAGCCCATTGTGTGGGTGACTTGGCCAGCTTTATGCTTTTCAGGTTTGACTTCCCATAGTTCCTTTATACCGAGGCCAAATTTTTGTGGGCAACGGTCTTTTGACAAATCAAAATCATTGATGATCTGCTTTGCCAGCGATCCGCGCACCCCTTCTGCAATAAAGACATACTTGCCTAACAGTTCAACACCAGGTTCATATTCTGGCTTTTTATTCCCTTCATGATCGATACCCATGACACCAGCCACAACACCTTTTACCGAACCATCCTTGCGGTGGACCAATTCAGAAGCGGCAAACCCTGGATAGATTTCGACACCCATGGCCTCGGCCTGCTCTCCAAGCCAACGGCAGACATTGCCCAATGAAACCGCATATGCACCGTGATTACTCATCAGCTTT
>JAMOMM010000191.1 GCA_027067085.1 Hyphomicrobiales bacterium | reverse complement strand
ATATTTCCTCTTCCCCGCCACATAAGTTGCCATGATGGAGCGGTCGTCGCCTAGGGTCATTAGGGAGAAAAGGGTGTCGGTGATGTCGGTGGAGAGTTGTTGGCGGAAGCGTTGGGTGTGGGTGGCTTGGGGGTCTAGGACGATGATGTCGGCCCATTTTCCCAGTTCAAAACTGCCTGTAGATTTGTCGATATTCAGGCACTGCGCATTGCCCAATGTGGCCATGTGGAACAGTTCTGACACGGCGGGTTTATAACCCGTCAGCATCGCCACTTTATAGCTTTCCGCCATTGTTTTTAACATTGAATAAGACGTACCGCCGCCAACATCTGTGGCAAGGCCAACCTTTATGCCCGCCTCATTGGCAGCGTTTAAGTCGAACAGGCCAGAGCCTAAAAACGTGTTAGAGGTTGGGCAGTGAATAACCCGCGAATTGGTTTGCGCAAGGCGGGCTTTTTCGGCCGCGCTTAAATGGATGCCATGGCCAAACAAGCTGGTTTTGCCTAGCAGTCCAAAGCTATCATAAACATCAGTGTAATCTCGCGCATTTGGAAACTGTTTGGCAACGGTGGCGATTTCCTCGTGATTTTCTGACAAATGAGTTTGCATAATCATGTCAGGGTTTTGTTTGAGCAACTCCCCTGCTAATTGCAATTGCTCGGCACTTGATGTGACGGCAAAGCGCGGGGTGATGGCATATTCAAGGCGGTCTTTACCGTGCCAGCGCTCAATCAATGCGATGCTGTCATCATAGGATTGTTGCGCCGTGTCGCGCACATCATCGGGCGCGTTTTTATCCATCATGGTTTTGCCCGCGATGATGGCCATGCCAAATTGCTGCGCAATGGAAAACAACCCATCAACACTTTGAACGTGCGAAGAACAAAAGGTGCTGGCTGAGGTGGTGCCGTTGGCAAGAAGCATTGATAGAAATATTTTGGCCGCTCTGATGCTGTGGTCGGTATCAGAAAATTGTGCCTCTTCGGGAAAGGTGAAGCGGGTCAGCCAGTCTAATAAATTTTTGCCAGGTGCTGCCAGCATGCGGTATTGAGGGAAGTGAATATGAGGATCAATGAACCCTGGCATCACCAGCTTTTCACCATGATCGAGCACGTTGAGCTTTGCATATTCTCTGGGCAATTTGCGCGACGGGCCAGACCATAAAACCTTACCCAGTTCAGAAATAACGATGGCACCTTTTTTGTGGTGACGGATGGTTTTGTTGTCAGGGAAGTCAATAACTTGTCCCTTAATCATAAAATCACTCATCGGGGCTTACTTTATCCTCTAAACGGAAAGAAACGATGCGGCAGACCATTTCTAGTGCCGTGGCAAATTCGGTTGGTTTATCGTTGCTTAGGCGCACTTCAAAGCTCTCTAAAATTTGATGCTTATTGGCCCCCTTTACGGCAAAAATAAAAGGGAAATCAAAGCGTGATTTGTATGTGTCGTTTAGTTGGGTGAAACGGGCCAGCTCATCAGCGCTTAGTGTATCAAGCCCTGCGCCCTTTTGTTCGGACTGGCTATCAGGTGTGAGTTTGGCCTTGCCCGCCAAGTCTGGGTGAGCACGAATGAGTGAAAGTTGGTCTGCTTCATCGGCGTTTAAAATGGCATTTTGAAAAGCTTTTATCATTTCAGCGCGAGACTTGAACGGGCGGGCCATTTGCGCGCGCTCGGCAACCCATGGGGCGTGTTCGGCAATGTCGCCAAACTCGCCAACCAGTTCGGGCATTGCGTTGATTGTTTCAAGAGCAATCATTGCTGAGCCAACCAAGTGCCCAATTGTTGGCGTTGTTTTTCAGTCATTTCAAACTCGTTACCAAGCGGCATGGTTTGCGTTTCCACCGCTTGCTTTATCACTAACGGGGCAAATTTTCGCAGTTGTTCCAGCGTCTCTAGTTTGACGTTTTTGGGTGGTTCTTCAAAAGCATCATTGCTTGGTTTTGCCGCATGACAGGTGGCGCAATGTTTTTGCACAATGCTGGTGACAGTTGCATCAGAAACCTGCGCGCCTTTAACAACTTCTTTGGGGGCCGTCATCCACATGGCCATGCCAAGAGCAATGGCGATCACGGGTAAGGCCCAGCCGATCTTGCTCATTGGATCACCCACTTCGTGACCAAGCAAAAAGTGCCGCGCCGCGCCGCCGCCAACAACAATCAGGCCAACCAACGCCCAGCTTTGCGGATGCCCTGTGAGCATAGCGTAATGGCCTGATACCATCATCACTAATACTGGCAATGTCAGATAGGTATTATGGGTTGAGCGTTGTTTGCCCATCACCCCAAATTTGGCATCTGGTTTTTCACCAGCCAGTAATGAGGCGGTGATTTTCTTTTGGTTGGGAATGATGATGCCAAAAACATTGACCGCCATAATGGTGCCGATAAATGCACCGACATGCACAAGAGCGCTACGGCCTGAAAACACGTGGGTATAAAAATATGCCGCAGCAAGAATGAGCGCAAAAACGCACGCAGCAAGGAGCGGGGTATTTTTGCCAATCGGTGAGCGGCAAAGCGCATCATAAATCACCCAACCAACAATAAGGCTGGTGATTGAAATGCCGATGGCTTGCCATGGTTGCAACGCCATAATAGCTGGATCAATAAGCCAAAGGTCAGCGTTTAGATAAAACTGTACGACCATCAATAAGAAGCCCGTAATCCACGTTAGGTAGGCTTCCCATTTATACCAAATCAAATCATTTGGCAGGGCTGCTGGTGCGTTGAGAAACTTTTCGACGTGATAAAAGCCA
>JAMOMM010000190.1 GCA_027067085.1 Hyphomicrobiales bacterium | reverse complement strand
TACGTTCGGCGCTTGACCGTTATCAAACAGATGTGGAAACAGGGTTTGATGTGGTTGTTGATAATTTAGCAATCTCTAAACCAATTTCTAACGCCGACAAAATAGTCAGAAACCTCCATTTTCGTCATTTTTGTGTTGCCAATTTTAATACAGGAAAAACTGTCGCCTCGGCCTCACTCAATACAGCCCCTTGTCCGAAATTTATTCCGACCAAACGCTTAGGCGAATTTAAAGCGTTGGTTAAAGACCATGGAAATCAGACCGTGTTTTCTCCTGTTTGGCGCGGGCCGAACAACCTGCCGCTTATTTATGTTGTTAAAAAAATTCGAAATAAAATTGCAATTGGAGCCTTAACAACTGACTACTTTTTGGAAATTGGAAAAGCCGTATCATTTGGTAAAAAAGGTCACGCAGCAATTGTAGATCAAGAGGGAAATATTCTTTCTCACCCGAAATCATCTTGGGTCTCTGAGCGGAAAAACATTGCAAAAATATCTGCGGTTAAAAGAATGCTAGCTGGAGAGAACGGCGTAGAGATCTTTTATTCACCAGCGCTAAATGCTGATATGATTGCAGGTTTAGCTGGTGCAAAAGGGGGGTTGTGGAGTGTTATGGTTCCCCAGCCAATTTCCGAGTTGCGTTCTGCCGCGCGCGAAACAACAGCAACCTTGTACCCAATCTTAGCATTGTTCATTCTGATTGTTGGCCTGACAGCAACATTTGTGGCAAATTTGATTTTGAGCCCGTTAAAACATGTCATGGATGGCGCAGATGCAATAGTTCGCGGCAAAAAGGTTGAAGTATCTGTTGGCCCTGACTGGCGAGTTCCCAAAGAATTTCAAGACTTGCAGGACCGATTTAACGTTATGGCGAAATCTGTTGCAAAATATCAAAAAGACCAACGCCGAGCCCGTAAAAAATCTAAGCAGGCATCTAAAGGCAATGTAGAGTATCTTGCCAATTTGGCGCATGAGCTCAAAACACCGCTTAACTCAATCCTTGGTTTCTCGAGTGTTTTAAAACAAGCAAAGCCTGGGGCATTACCTCAACATGAACAGAACGAATTTCTTGGGCATATTGAAAAAAGCGCTGGGCACATGTTGGGTTTTGTCAATGACTTGCTTGACCTTAACCGTTTGGATATGGGCGAGCGCAAACTTGATGAGCACGAAATATACTTGATTGAGCCGATTCGGTTTTGCGAGGCTACGGTTCGCAAATCTTTGAAGGAAAAAGAAATGACCTTAGAGATCGAGTGCCAGAATAGAGACTTAAAAATCCTCGCCGATGAACGTTCTATCAATCAGATTATGATTAATCTAATGTCTAACGCTGTGCGGTACTCTTTTGACAAAAGTACGGTTAGAATTGAGATCATCGAGCAAAATGATGGTAGTGTCAAAATTTTGGTTCAAGACAATGGCATTGGTATTCCACAGGAAGATTTGGAGACAATTATGCAACCATTCAAGCGCTCAAGTGATCCTCAAATTGCCGAAATTCATGGAACTGGTTTAGGCTTATCTATCGTGAAAAAGCTTGCCGCCTTGCACCAAATTGATTTTTCCATCGAAAGTGAGCATGGCTTTAGCACAACAGCAACTTTGATTATCCCAAAACAACGTGTTGTCAGCAAAGCACAGAAACAATCTGCAGCCTAAAACCCAACGAGACTTTTAAGTTTTTGCGAGCCTTGTTGCAACAACAGATGAATGTTCGAGCGTTTTATGAACGGGGCAGCGATCTGCAATTCGCACAAGTTTTTGGGCGATCTGTGGATCGATTTCACCTTCAACACTGATAACGCGTTCAAACCGGTCAACACGGCCCTGACGACCCTCTCCGCAGTCTGCGCAATCTTGTGCATGAACTTTTGCGTGGGATACATCCACGCTTAACTTGCCTATGTCATAGCCCTTATGGTCTGCATACATGCGCATCGTCATAGTTGTACAAGCGCCCAAGGCAATTGCGAGATAGTCGTAGGGTGATGGGCCTGTATCTGCACCACCAACACTTTTGGGTTCATCAGCCAATAAGGAATGAGCACCAACACTGACCTTTTGTTGGAACTTTGATTGGCCTGTTTCTTCAACACGAACAACGGGGTGGTCGTGATTTTCCGCTGGTGCTTCTATTTTCACATCCATATATCTCATCGCCCAAGCAGCTAAGACGTTGGCCACATAAACTGAGTCTTTATGGTTTGTCAGAAGGTGATCGGCTTTATCTAATGAGACAAAACTTTTTGGGTGCTTTGCCGCTACAAAAATATCGGTGGCGTTATCTATGCTTACGGTTTGATCGAGTGGTGAATGAAAAATCAATAAGGGCTTTTTCAACGTGGCTATTTTTTGCTTTTGGGATTGCTCCTTAGCATCCTCAACAAAGCTTGATTTGATGGTAAACTTGCGCCCTGCAAGGCTTACCTCTGCCTCACCCGACTTTGCAATCTCTTCTAAGCTAGAGCTAAAGCCCTGCAACACATGGTCAACACCACATGGAGCGCCTATGGTTGCCACAGCCCGCGTTGATGGGATTTGGTGGGCAGCTGCAATCACAGCCGCCCCACCTAATGAATGGCCGATCAGGAGTTGTGGGGCTTGGTATTCTTTGCCTAAAAATTCTGCCGCAGCAACCAAGTCGGCGATATTTGAAGAAAACGTCGTATTGGCAAATTCGCCTTCACTATCGCCAAGGCCAGTAAAGTCAAACCGCAAAACCGCAATGCCCTCTTGGGTTAAAGCCCGTGCAATGCGGCTGG
>JAMOMM010000189.1 GCA_027067085.1 Hyphomicrobiales bacterium | reverse complement strand
GCGATAAGAACAACAATACCGCTTCCCATCTGAGATTTTGCCTCATCGATCATGCCGCGAAGCTCTTTTGGATTAATACCATCAAGCACTCGGCCCATGAACTTCACATCGCCAATGGTTTCTATTGAAGGCTCATCGCCACCAGTCCCGCCGCCTAGTGCAAGTTTCTTCTTAACTTCAGCCAATTCCCGCTCAAGTTTCTTTTTATCAGCAACCAATGCTTCAACGCGATTAGCCACCTGTACTGGTGAAACTTTAAGCACGTTTGCTGTATCTAATAATTCCTTTTCACGCTCTTCAAGGTATGATCGCGCGGCATTTCCAACAACAGCTTCGATCCGGCGAACACCAGATGATGTCGCAGATTCTGATGTAACTTTGATAAGCCCAATATCACCCGTTCGCTCGACATGTGTACCACCACAAAGTTCAAGAGAATAAACCTGTTTGCCCTCTTGCTCAGCCAAACCAACGCCCATTGAAACCACGCGAACTTCTTCTCCATATTTTTCACCAAACAACGCCATGGCACCAGCTTCAACCGCTTCATCAACACCCATCAACCGCGTTGAAACTAAACTGTTTTGCTGAACGACTTGATTGGCAATATCTTCAACGCGCGAAATATCTTGTGCCACCATGCCTTCTGAATGAGAAAAATCAAACCGCAAACGTTCAGGTTCAACCAACGAACCTTTTTGCGCTACATGATTTCCTAAAACCATCCGCAATGCTTCGTGTAGCAAATGAGTTGCAGAGTGATGGCTTTGTGAACCCGCGCGCGCTTGGTGATTAACTTCCATTTCAACGGCTTGATCCGTTTTGAAATGACCCGACTTCACCACGCCCATATGGATAAACAAGTTATCGAGTTTCTTTTGCGTAGATGTCACAGTAAAAACTGTATCTGCATCAACTCGAATTTCGCCAATATCACCAACTTGGCCACCAGACTCCCCATAAAAAGGCGTTTGATTTGTAATCAAGGCACCTTCTTGGCCTTTTGCCAATTCCCCAACAGGTTTACCATCAAACACAATTGCCGAAATAACCGCTTCTGATTTTTCCGTATCATAGCCAAGAAAATCAGTCGCGCCGACTTTCTCTTTCAAATCAAACCAAATTTCATCTGTTGCAGCATCACCCATGCCAGACCACGCGGCACGAGCGGTGGCTTTTTGTTTTTCCATAGCCACGGTAAATGCATCGGTATCAACTTCGATCTCGCGCGCCCGCAATGCATCTTGCGTTAAGTCGAGCGGAAAACCATAAGTATCATATAGTTTGAACGCCACATCACCAGAAAATTTATCGCCAGCTTTCAGATCACTTGATTCATCGTTCAGCATACCAAGGCCGCGTTTAAGCGTTTTACGGAAACGGATCTCCTCGCCTTTAAGCGTTTGGGTTATTAAATCTCCAGCTTGCCCAAGTGAAGGATAAGCATGGCCCATTTCACGTTCTAGCGCTGGAAACAATTTCCACATCATCGGTTCTTTTTGACCGAGTAATTCCACATGGCGCATGGCACGGCGCATAATGCGGCGCAGTACATATCCGCGTCCCTCGTTCGATGGTAAAACACCATCTGCAATTAAAAATGATGAGGCCCGCAAATGATCGGCAATCACACGATTTGACGCTTGAAATTCACCTTCAGCAGGAATGCCCGTTTCTTCAACGATTGCAGCAATAAGCGCTTTGAATAAATCGGTTTCGTAATTGTCATGCGTCCCTTGAAGAACTGCAGAAATTCGTTCTAACCCCATGCCCGTGTCAATTGAGGGACGCGGTAAGTCAACACGATCTCCATTGGCTCTTTGTTCATACTGCATGAACACCAAATTCCAAATTTCAATAAAGCGATCACCATCTTCATCAGGAGAACCTGGAGGACCACCAGGAATGTGGTCACCATGGTCAAAGAAAATTTCAGAGCATGGGCCACATGGGCCAACATCACCCATCGTCCAGAAATTATCGCTGGTTGCGATGCGGATAATTTGACTATCGCTAATACCTGCTATTTTTTTCCACAACCCATGTGCTTCATCATCGCTATGATACACCGTCACGATAAGCTTATCTTTCGGCAATCCATATTCTTTGGTGATTAAATTCCACGCAAGTTCAATGGCATCTTGTTTAAAATAATCACCGAACGAGAAATTTCCGAGCATCTCAAAAAACGTATGATGGCGTGCTGTGTAGCCGACATTATCAAGGTCATTGTGCTTACCGCCTGCCCGCACACACTTTTGCGAGGTCACAGCGCGGGTGTAATCGCGTACTTCTTTACCCACAAAGATGTCTTTGAATTGGTTCATCCCCGCATTGGCGAACATCAATGTCGGATCATTGCGCGGGACCAGAGGACCAGAAGCTACTTCTGTATGCCCATTTTTGGTAAAATAGTCCAAAAAGGTTGAGCGGATTTCGTTTACGCCAGTCATCTTGTTCATCGCCTTCAACTTGCAGTCTTCATCAATTTTATCTTACTGGCTTGATAAGACAAACAAAGCCTCACGGCAACCAACAAAAAAGGCACCCAGTCCTAAACTGGGTACCTTTTTAAACAAGTAGAGGATTTAGCCTCAATTTGAGCCGTTAAACTGAATAAAACGCTCAAAGTTTTGCATAATTCCTAAGTTAGATTCAGCTCGCTTTATCTGATTTCTCAGTTATTTTCGCAGGCTTCTTTTTAGGCGCTTCTTCAATCAAGCCTTTAGCCACCCGAATGCGATGTTCAATCTCATCAGCCATATCAGAGTTTTCAGTTAAAAAGCGTTTGGCATTTTCACGCCCTTGCCCCACGCGTTCCCCATTATAAGAGAACCACGAGCCCGCTTTTTCAACAATACCTTCATCAACACCCATATCGAGAATTTCGCCCGTTTTTGAAATGCCCTCGCCATACATAATATCAAATTCAACTTGCTTGAACGGCGGTGCAACTTTGTTTTTAACAACTTTAACCCGCGTATGATTGCCCACCACTTCATCACGATCTTTAAGTGCCCCAATGCGGCGAATGTCGAGCCGAACTGATGCATAAAATTTGAGGGCATTACCGCCCGATGTAGTTTCAGGTGAGCCAAACATCACACCAATTTTCATTCTGATTTGGTTGATGAAAATAACCATGGTGCCTGATTTAGAAATAGAACCTGTAAGTTTACGCAAAGCCTGACTCATCAAACGTGCTTGCAAACCTGGCAAACTATCACCCATTTCACCTTCAAGCTCAGCGCGAGGTGTAAGAGCGGCAACAGAATCAATCACCAACACATCAACCGCACCAGAACGCACCAAAGTATCTGCAATTTCAAGCGCTTGCTCACCCGTATCAGGTTGAGAAATCAACATTTCATCAACATCAACACCCAATTTACGTGCATATTGCGGATCAAGCGCATGTTCTGCATCAATAAAGGCGCAAATGCCGCCCTTTTTTTGCGCTTCGGCGATAACATGCAATGTCAGCGTTGTTTTACCTGAAGATTCTGGGCCATAAATTTCGACAACCCGTCCTTTCGGTAACCCGCCAATACCAAGCGCCACATCCAAACCAATTGATCCTGTTGAAATAGCCTCAATTGCCGTAATCGGGTTTTGACCCAACTTCATTACAGAGCCTTTGCCAAAAGCTCTTTCGATCTGTCCCAACGCGGCATCAAGTGCCTTTTTCTTATCCATGGATGAATTCTCTACGAGTTTTAATTTTGCCTGTGCCATACTGCTACTCTCCTTATTTCACATGGACTGACCGAACGCAACGCTCGGAACAAATACTGAACATATGTTTTTATGTACTGTTTTTGTTCTCATGGCAAGAACATTTTTAACCTATTGAAAAAGCTGGAGTTTTCATAAAACTGGGGTTTAATTCCTTAACATTAGGAACAGAACAGGACTAGAATCCTGTCTCACGTATCAACACACTAGCAATATGTTTAAAGAATCGCCCTGCAAGACTCACCCGCTTACCATCAATAACAATCGTTCCGCGTGCTTCATGCGGCCAAAATTTTGTTACCCTTCCTCGCGCGACCAAGGTAACTGGGTAATGAGTTTGCGCAGGTGTGCTTTGCCCTTGTTGTGAGGTCTTCATCTCAATTGCACCGTCATTAGTGCTTGCAAGGTAATGAAGTTCGCGCCCTGTTGCATTGCTAAGTCCAATACTCAGCAAACTCACTTCACTGGTTTTGTCATCCAGATTTTCAAAAACAAACACACCAGCGCTGCCCACCTTTAGTCGCTCAATATCCGTTTCAATCACCAACCCCTTAATGGCAAAATCAGTTTGATCTCCAACAATATTCATCAATGGAGTTTCTTGATTAACCCACAAGCCAGATCTTAGACCTTCAAGAACATCACTAACCGTCCCATCAAACTCAGCTTTCAAAATTAACTTTTCTTGTTGATTTTGAAGCCCCTTGATCGTGCTTTTGAGAGCGACAACCTCACGCAATAACACACCTCTCAGCGCCCGTTCCTCAACATCAGACACACCTGATGTAATGCGCCGTTCAGAAAGGTCCAATCGCAACTGCGCCTTGTCTAGAAAATACGCATAATCATCCCAAACAAGCCTAGCCAACACATCGCCTTTGCGAACGACAGATCCAGCTTTAACAAAAACGGTATCAACCCGCGCTGCAATCGGCGCATAAACTTCACTCGCGTTGCTTGAGGTTATAACCGCAGGAATTCTCACCTTACTTTGCAGCGGTAAGAAAAGTCCAACGACAACCGCCAGCGCCACACCCAAGAAAGCCCGACCACGCCAGTTAGATTGAATATCTTTGCGCCGCGCCCACCACACGGCCAATTCTTTATATAAAGGCATCGCAATAAACCAAATAATTTCTACGGCAAATAGTAAAATACCGAGCAATTTAAAAAACATGACATAAACCAGCACGGCAATTCCTAAGAACAAAAAGAACCGATAGACCCACGTCCCCCAAGCATAAGCAACCAACGTTCGGTGCATTTTGACCGAAAACTCTTCTGGCACGTTGTCTTTTAAGCCCAATAACAATTTACGAAGCTGCCAACGGCCAATGGCAAAACCGCGTTCTTGTAAGTTATGAATACCCAAACCATCGGCGAGAATGTGATAGCCATCAAACCGCATAAACGGTGAGAGGTTGACCAACACACTCATAATCCAGCCCGTTGTTGCGACGAAAAAACATAAATCGCGTAAAATACCAGGTGGAAAAACAGCCCACAAAAACAAGCAAATGCCACCCAAAGAAATTTCAACCAACATTCCAGCGGCATCAACTTTAAGGCGTTTGGATTTATCCGTTAATCGCCACGTATCACTCACATCGCTGTAAAGCATTGGAAACAGAACTAAAAAGGCAACGCCCATTACGGGGACTTTACAGCCATAAGAAGTCGCCACGAACGCATGGCCCAATTCATGACCCGTTTTGAGCACAAGAAGAGCAACCCCAAGGATAATCAGCCCATCCCAGCTGGTGAAGTTAACAAAACTATGGACAAAAACATCCCATTGCCGCGCGGTTAAATAAAGCCCGAAAAGCGTAATCACCAATATAACAATATGGGTCGCACGTTTTCCCAGCCAACTGATATAAGGCAAAGCAGATTGCAACATTTCATGCGGATGAAAAAGCGGCACCTTGAAAAATAGGTAGCTATGAATAAGCGTTGTAAGTATATTCTTTTTTCTTGCTGCTTGTTGACTGATGAGTGTTTGCGCGCCACCTGCCCCCAACACACACAAACGATTTGCACTTACAAACTGCAACAAGTCGCTAACTTGTTCTAACCCGAATGCCACCCCACGACGCGTCATTGCTTCAGTCAACTTACCAGCTGTTCCCAAATTCCAATTTGCAAGGGCATGGGCGATTTCAGCACCTATACGAAAATACTTATGATCTACTGGGTCGAAAATTAAAAACCCTGAGCTAGCTCCAACATCATCGCCAGCTTCTAAAAACTGCAATTCATCACGCAACGGCGGCAGAGGTGTCTCATCGGTGATGTCCATCAAATACCCATATACTGACGGGCCGCAGAAATTGGTTTACGGAACAAATAGAACCCAAGAAAAACTGTTTCACCAAGAATTTGCGCCGTTCCACGCAACCCAATCCTAGGTTTTTTAGAACGTGTTGCCGGCTCCAGCGGTTCACCCAAAGTCTCATCCAAAGTTTCATCCAGCGCGGCCACGATTTGATAGACAAGCCCAATCCCTGGCACATCTTTTGCCCGATAACTGGCGCGCACCACTTTTGCAGCCAGCGGCTCAAGCGGGTTTGCATCAAGAAAAAATCGAACACGCGCGTTTTTTTGCAATCCAATAACATCGCCGACCGGCAAATCAATTCGAATTTGCACATGATCCCTATCTGCAATTTCCATTATTCGTTCGCCCGTGCGCACGGGTTTTCCGAGCCAATCTTTCTTGTTGCTATAAATTAACAAACCAGATTGCCTCGCCCGCACAATGGTTCGTTGCAATCGATCCTCAGCATAAACCCGTTCAGCTTTGGCCAAAGCAACTTCAGCTTTGTTAATCGCTAATTGTTTATACGCAGCAGGGTCACTAAATGCTGTTTGCTTTGCCGTCGTAAGTCGAGCTTGGCTAACAAGTTCCTTGCGCCGTGCCACTTCTGCATCAGACCTCAACAATGTATCTTCAAGCACAAACAACACATCACCAGCTAAAACCATTGAATTGGCTTCAGGTTGAATAGTTTTTATAACGCCATCAATTGGCGCGGCAATAATATATGGTTGTTCTGCAACAATTTCCGCAGGTGCCATCACCGACATTGGCACAGGAATAAACATTGCCGCCACAATCAGCACCGCTATGCAAATACCAATCCATTTCGATAACCCAAACGGTTTCAATTTACGCTTAGGCACCAAGGATTGAAAGGAATGGGAAAAACTCTCGCCAATCCGCGTTACGACAACCAGTTCTTTTTCCGTCCAGTGATTTCTTCGCGCGAACAACAGCGCTCCAAAAACTTGTCCATCAAAGTCACGCAAAGGAAGCAGTATTGCTTTTTGAAATGGATAAACCACATCAGCGCTTAAACCACGATCGACACTCTGCTCTTCCAATGATTGATGAAGCGAAATTCCAAAAACCGCCGCGTCCTCAAACTCTGGCCCAGTATTGCTATTTGCCTTTAAAGCCTCATCAACCCGTTGCTCAACCAATCGAATAAACGGTGCATGACGGTCAACACTTGCTAAACTGGAGACAGATTGCACCCGCGATTTGTTGCTCTTATTAAGCCGCAAAAATATACATTGAGAATAATCAACGATCGTCCGAAGTTCATTTACAACCCACAATGACAAAGCAGACACACTTCGTTGCGCCCGCATTTGCGCTTCCAGTGACAATAAAACTTGAAGTTTTTCAGACGATTGAGCTGTCGACTGCGTCTTGACTTGTTGGTGTCGTTTTACCCCATCCACATCTCTTGAAATTCGACTGTGACCTATGCCCTTTTTTACCGCAGCTTTTATCGATACTTTGGGCGAAGGTGTCATATCAAAATCACTTTAGAAATTTGAGACTAAAAATAAAGTTAGAAATCGGGTGGGCATTTAGGGGCTAAATTGACAAGAGCCGCCTGTTGGGGAGAGAGATAATGCCCACCCGATTTCAACTACCCGTATAAGAGAACGTCGCCGTCCCACTCATACCAGGTAAAACTTTTTTCGACGGTGACACTAAAGCACCCGTCACTTTTACTGTTTGAGAAACAGCATCTACAACAGCACCCAAACGAGTAACTTTCGCGTGTAAAACGGTGCCAGTTTCATCGAGCAACACATTAAACCGCGTTTCAGCTTTCAACCATACCAACCACTTTGAAGGTACAATCAACTTCACTTCAACTTGCGACCTATCAATGACCTTAATGAGCGGTTGATTAGGTGCTGGAATTTCATAGGTATTAATCAGCCGCTCAACCATTTTACCATCATAGGGGGCTAAAATTTCACACTGACGAACCAAAGCCGCCTGTCCGTCTTTCACTGCTTCTGCTTCGGCCATTTGTGAGATTGAAACCGCAAGTTCATTTCTACCAACCGCTTGGTGGCGCAATAGTCTTGTATTATTTTTTGCCACCAAAGAACGGGCCTGAAACGCTGCGACTTTGGCTCTTAAATCTGCTTTGTAACGATCACAAGAAAACGAAACCAGCACATCACCTTTTTTAAAAACTTGTCCCTCACGAAACGGTAAAGTTTGAACCCGCGCTGAAATTGCTACCGAAATTGTTGCACTGGCATTGGCTTTAATAACCGCCCTCACCTGCAACACCTCCGCTGCAAGACAAGAAGACACTGGTGTTGCCATAGTCAAACCACCCAACAATATTGCCAGCCATTTCACTTTGGATTTTTTGATTTTATTATTCAACACAACGCTTCTCTTTCTACCAAAAACAACTTCATTTCAATTTCACGTCAGCTTCTACGCGCCTGATTTCGCACCACGTTCAACCCATGTGCTTCGCAAAGAAGCCGCCAAAGATTTTACGCTTTGTGACGATGAAATATCACCAGGATACGGATCAATGCCCATTGACGCATAAATATTGGCATAAGCATTTTGCAAGCCTGCATAAGCAATGTCGTACTTTGCCCGCGCCACTAATGCGTTCATTTCCTCACGAATTAGCGTTTGTTCGCTGCTCGCATTATTGGCTGCTTTTGCCCGAACCTTCGCTAAAATTCGGCGCTGCACTCTATAATACTCGCCAGAAGCAGCCACCACATGACGGGCATTTGCAAATTTTGCCCGCGCCACATGAACTTGTGTCATCACCGCCATCGTCAAAGCCAAAGCCCGTGCTTTATTCAACGCTTTTTGTGCATCAATACTCGCAGCCTTTGTAGGGTAAGCAAACAAGCGCATTGCATTCCAGCTCGCCTTAGCCCCCCAAGACAACCAGTTATTATGGAATAAGAAATCGTTTGTATCAAAACTTGCAAGCGCATAAATATTTGCACCTGGCAGCAATTCAAGCAAAGCTGCATCAGCGTCTTGTTGGCTGATACGTACCTTAATCATCTCTTCGCGCAATTCTGGTCGGTTACGTAACGCAGCCGCAATCATATCTGACGACTTCAGCGCAATGCGTAAACGCGATCCTCTACGACGTTGATCTCTCAAAGTGAAACGCGAGCCTGGCGAAACATTCATCAATGCAGCCAATTGCATTTTTGCCGTTTTTAAATCACGATGAAGTTCATGAATTTGACGTTTAATATCTATCAATTCACGCTCATAAGTCATTGCTGCTAGAGGCGCAGCTTGGCCTGATGAAGCAAGATAACGAGAATTTTTCAAAGCCCGCTGCACCCGATGGCGCAAACTACTCAATGAACCAATCAACCGTTGCGCACTCAAAGCCCGCCAATATGCAGTTCGCACATCTTCAATAATTCGATTGACCACTTTACGGCGACGCTCTTCGGCAATGAGAACCTGATTTGCCGCTTGCTTGGCCCGCACATATGACAAACCAAAGTCAAGAATATGCCAGCTAAAAGTCAAATCACCAGAAATCACATTTTTATTAGAAGACGTTGAAGGTGCAAGTGATTGAGAGAACGGTGCCGTCAACAAACGACTTTTCCCGCCAGAGTGATTACTACGCCCTGCATAACCAGAATTGGCAACAAGCGATGGCATCATATCATAATTAGCTAAATCAAACTTACGCGCAGCAAGCGCTTCGTTCATCATCTCAACTTTAAAGTCGAGATTGTATTTCAAAGCTCGTGCCATCGCGTCATACAAACCAATTGATTGTGAAATCGGCTCTTGGTTAGCAACAACATCTTGTAAATTCTTAGATGTAAATGCATTCACCTCCTCCAATGTCAACGCCTCTGGTGAAGCGGCACAGCCAGCAAGCATAAGCCCGCTCAACACAATACCTTTCGTTTTGAAAATCATTCCCCTCAGTCCCTTCTACTTTAACTTGTCGAATCAAAATGTATACCGTTTAGGTTGTATTGAACACCTACCTACACGTGTAATTAGAAATTTATTTATTGAAGTGCATTAAACAGTCGCTCATTTGAATCTAAAGATAAAGACGCAAACCTTTGTAATTGCCTGTTAAATCCAGAGTCAGCTCGATCTCCACCGCCATGGTCTCCTGCAAGAACTTCACCAGAAATCAGATTGATTTTAATGTCCCAATACTCGCTAATGCCATCATCGAACAACGCTTTCAACTTTAGCCCCACCCATTCGGACCCAACAATTGAGTTGATAACCAAAGAACCAGCATCGATTCGTAAGATTGATTCGGGCATCGCCGATCCGTCTGAACTAAGAACAGAGAGCTTAGACAACATCATAGTGTCACCCCCAACCGAAGTCAGCTCAACGAAAACCACATCTTCAACAACCAACGTTTTGATCCGCAATGAAGCGTTTTCACCTGCACCATCAAAGGTCACATCCAAGTCGAGGCTTCGTCCGAGGTAAGTATCATAACCATCATTCGAAAGAAGATTATCCATCCAACCATTGCCCTGATTACCTATCCAGGCAACCAACTCAGTAATGATGCTATCTTGATCTGAACCAAAATCGGGCCCGCCGTTCAAGCTTTCAATATCATTAAGGGCATCAGATAAAACACCCGTCACAATACTGTCATTCAGGTTGGAATTATCATCACTAGTCGGGCCTTGTCCACTTTGCGAAAATTCAGGCCCATGCCCAACTTCACTTTCAGGTGGCAATGGCAAGCCATTGGCAAGAACTTCCATTTCAAACATCACACTCACAGCACCGCCCTCGCCATCATCGGCAAACACAGTGATTGTATAAGGACCACTGTCAGAAGCAATGTCATCAATGGTGCCGCTGATTTCACCTGTTAAAGGATCAATGGAAAGCCCAATCGGCAAACCTGTTGCAGTAAATGTAAGCACATCACCATCAGGGTCATCAAAAACACTTGCCGCATCAATCGAAACGTCATCCGCATCATGCTGCTCCAAATCAGGCAATGCGCCAATAACAATCGGATCAACATTGCTGATCGAATACGTCACCGTGGTCGTTACCGTTCCCCCATTGCCATCATCACCCGTAATCGTCGCTGTATAAACCCCCGGCGCTGCAACAGGGTCATCCCCCCCTTGCGAGGCCGATGGATCAATCGTACCAGAGATAATACCCGTCACTGGGTCAATGCTTAAACCAACAGGTAAGCCTGTGGCGGTAAATGTGAGTGGGTCACCATCGGGATCAACCAAATATTGTGAGGTATCAACAGGCGCAGGATTGCTGCCATCATCACCTGTTTGAGGTGGCACAGTGCTGTTAGAGCCAATGCCTGTAGGCGTATCTGTCACTTCAACCGTCACAGTTTGCGTATCAGTGCCGCCTTGGCCATCGGACACGCTATAGGTAAAGCTATCAGTGCCTTCAAAGCCTGAGTTTGGCGTATATGTAACCGTGCCATCGAGATTGACTACAACCACACCATTTGCAGGCGGTGTTGTTGCGCTCACGCTCAACATGTCACCATCTGGATCGCTATCATTGCCCAAAACATTAATCACAACAGGCGCATCTGGCGCGGTCGTCGCGTTATCAGCATTGGCCGTTGGGGCTGGATTATCCACCCCAATCACAATGTCCTCTGACACCTGATTGCCAGCTGGATCAATCGCCGTAATGGTCACCGTATATGGTCCCGTGAGCGAAGCATCATTATCTGGCGTACCAGTAATAACCCCCGTTGCAGGATCAATCACCAGACCATCAGGCAATCCTGCGGCAGTGTACGTAAGCGGATCACCATCGGGATCACTAAATGAGCCTGAGACATCAATCGGGGCAATCGGTGCGCCCTCAGTAATTGTTTCTGGGCCAATCGGTATTGCAACTGGCGTGTTTGGCCCCACAATCCCAACATTAATGCTAACCGCAGCTTCACTGCGCCCACCATTGGCATCTTCCAAAATATAAGTAAACGTATCGGTGCCAATAAAGGCCGCGTTCGGTGTGTATTCAATCGTCCCATCTGGGTTAATCGTCACCGTGCCATTTGCAGGTTGGTCATTAATCAAAGCCACACTTAGCGTGTCCCCATCAGGGTCTGTATCATTGCCCAGCACGTTGACGGTAACAGGTGTATTAGCCGCCGTATCAGCACTATCATCTCCAGCTGTTGGAGCAGGGTTTGCAACACCAATAGCCAAAATTTCGCTAACCTGATTACCGTTTGGATCAGTGGCCGTGACCACAACATTATAAGGCCCATCACCAGAAGCATCATTATCAACAGTGCCCGTGATGATCCCTGTTACAGGGTCCATCACCAGACCATCAGGAAGATTGCTCGCAGTAAATGTAAGCGGATCACCATCAGGATCAGTAAACGAGCCAGAGGTATCAATCGGGGCAATGGTCTCACTATCATTAAGGCTGGCTGGAGCAATTGGCGTTGCGGTAGGCGCGCCCACCAAAGGCACATCAACACTAACGCTAATCGTTGCCGTATCAGCACCGCCCTGCCCGTCATCAATCATATAATCAAACGTATCCGTGCCACTAAACCCAGGGTTTGGCGTGTAGGTAACAGTGCCATCAGGATTGACAACAACCGTTCCATTGGCAGGTGCCGTCACGCTGGCCACACTGAGCGTGTCATCATCATTGCCGCCATCGGCATCATTAGACAGTGGATTGATAATAACAGGCGTATTGAGCGCTGTTGCCGCATTATCACCAGTTGCATCGGGGTCAACATTATCAACAGCCCACACCACACTTGATGTTGCGGTCTCACCTGTTGGCGTGGTCACTGTAATCAACGTCACATAAG
>JAMOMM010000188.1 GCA_027067085.1 Hyphomicrobiales bacterium | reverse complement strand
AGCAAGTATGGGAGTGTTGAATTTGCACAGAGTCGCAATAATTGGTTTTGGTGAAGCAGGTCAAGCTTATGCCCAAGGTTGGAACGAACTTGGTGTATCCGCATCTGCATTTTCCATTGCGGCCTTTGACACAAAAACAGCATCATCAGATGTGAGCGTTCGTGATGCAAAGTTGGCGGACTATCAGACGTATAAAGTTGACGGTTGCAAAGAGATTTCTCAAAGCCTTAAAGGCGCGAGCGTCATCATTTCACTTGTCACCGCCGATCAAGCCTATGAAGCTGCATGTAACACTGCCAAACATTTGGAAAAAGGCGCGTTGTTTTTTGACGGCAACTCATGTGCGCCTTCAACAAAGTTACAATCTGCCAAAGCCATTGAAAGTGCTGGCGGACGATATGTCGACATGGCCATTGTTGCTCCCGTCCATCCTACGTTGCATCAAACCCCTGTTTTGCTTTCTGGTCCTCATGCAAAAGAGGCAATGCAAGAAGTTGGCTATTTGAACCTTGCAGCCAAACTTATCGATGGGCCCGTCGGTCGGGCATCGGCCATCAAAATGACCCGCTCGATTATGATGAAAGGCCTTGAGGCTTTGATGTTGGAATGCGTGCTCGCAGGTCGTAAAGCTGGCGTTGAGGACACCGTGCTGGAAAGCTTGGAAGTAACCTATCCAGGGTTTGGCTGGAAAGATCGTGCCGCCTATATGTTTGAGCGGGTGATGACCCACGGCAAGCGCCGCGCGGCTGAAATGCGAGAAGTTGCGATTACAGTAGCTGACCTTGAATTAAACAATGGCATGGCTGCAGCAACGGTTGACTGGCACCAACAGATCGGCGACCTTGAGTTAGATGCTTCTACCTTGGAAGGTCAACCATACGGTGCGTATGCAGATTTGGTGTTGGAAAATTTGGGGAAAAACAAAGATGAGTGATAGTAACGATTATAAAAACATCCCAGGCACCTATATTTTTGATGCCGAACAAAGCCGCAATGGCTATCACCTGAATATGTTTTGCATGTCCTTGCGCCACGAAAAAAACCGTACGGCATTTAAAGCTGATGAAGGAAAGTATTTGGATGAATATCCAATGACCTCTGCCCAACGCCAAGCCGTGCTTGATCGACAATGGAACGAAATGTTGGCGCTGGGGGGCAATGTTTATTACACCTCAAAACTGGGGGCCTGCGATGGTATAAATTTCCAACAACTTGCCGCTGTGATGACGGGAATGGACGTTGCAGATTACCGTGCAATGATGGTTGCTGGTGGCCGTCCGATTGACGGCAATCGGTATAAATCAGAATGGGAAGATGGGGGAAAAGCATAATGGCAAAAATTGTTGCAGGCGTTGGTATGTCTCATGTGCCAGCCATTGGCGTTGCGGTTGATGGCGGCAATACAGGTGATGACTATTGGAAACCATTGTTCGCAGGGTTTGAAAAATCCAAGCAGTGGATAAAAGATCAAAACCCTGATGTGGTGATTGTGGTTTACAACGATCATGCGACGGCATTTTCCTTAGAACTTATCCCAACATTTGCGCTCGGTTGTGCCGCAAAATATGACATTGCCGATGAGGGCTGGGGAGCGCGCCCCGTGCCCCCTGTTATTGGCCACCCAGAACTTGCTTGGCACATGGCTCAGTCATTGGTCCTTGATGAGTTTGATATGACTATTGTCAACGATATGGAAGTCGATCACGGGCTGACAGTGCCGCTGTCTTTAATGTTCGACCAACCCGATGTTTGGCCATGCCCCGTTGTGCCAATTTGCGTAAACGTGGTGCAGTTTCCACCGCCCACAGGAAACCGCTGTTATAATTTAGGTAAAGCCATTCGCCGCGCGGTTGAAAGCTTTGATAAGGATTTGAAAGTCGTTATTTTTGGCACAGGCGGCATGTCTCACCAGTTACAAGCTGAACGCGCAGGGTTGATTAATTCCAAATTTGATAAAGAATTTTTGGACTTTATGGCCAATGATCCAAAGTCGGCTGCCGCAATAAGCCACGTGGAGTATTTGCGTGAAGCTGGTTCTGAAGGCATAGAACTGGTGATGTGGAATGTCATGCGCGGGGCAATTGACGAAGATGTAAACGAGATCCACCGTCATTATCATGTGCCAGCGTCTAACACAGCTGTTGGACATATTATTTTGGAAAATAAAAAATGAAAATTTGTATAGCGGGCGCTGCTGGTGCCTTTGGCATGAAGCATCTGGCTGCGGTCAGCGCCATTGATGGTGTGGAAGTGGTTTCTGTTGTTGGTGGAGAACCCGATGATATTGAAGCCTTTGCCAAACAACGCGGCATTGCTCATTGGACAAAAGACTTAGCTGAGAGCTTGGCACTTGATGATGTTGAGGCGGTTATTTTAGCGACACCAACACAATTACACGCGTCTCAAGCTATTCAATGTCTAGGGGCTGGTAAGCATGTTATGGTCGAAATTCCTATGGCTGATAATCTGGCTGATAGTGTTGCCTTGGTTGCGGCCCAAAAGCAGTCTGGTCTAGTGGCGATGGCAGGTCACACCCGCCGCTTTAATCCGTCTCACCAGTGGATCCGCAAGCGCATTTTATCAGGGGAGTTAACGCTCCAGCACCTTGATGTGCAGACGTTCTTTTTCCGCCGCACCAACATGAATGCGTTGGGCAAACCGCGCACGTGGACAGATCATTTATTATGGCACCATGCCTGCCACACGGTTGATTTGTTCCAGTATCAAACGGGCGAGCAAGCCAGTGTTGTTCAAGCCATGCAAGGCCCGATCCATGACGATTTAAAAATTGCGATGGATATGAGCATTGGTATGAAAACCCCAACAGGCAAACTTTGCACGCTAACCTTATCGTTCAATAATGACGGACCGCTCGGCACGTTTTTTAGATACATTTGCGATAACGGCACCTATATCGCGCGTTATGATGATTTGGTTGATGGCAAAGAAAACCCGATTGATTTATCGGGTGTTGCTGTTTCTAGCAATGGCATCGAATTGCAAGACCGCGAATTTTTTGCAGCCATCAAAGAAGGCCGCGAACCTAATGGGTCTGTTGCCCAATGCCTGCCAGCTATGAAAACACTAGATGCGCTAGAGTCTGTCATGTTTTAATTGAACTAGGACCTTGATAAGAAATTGCGGATAATTCTGCGTTTCATGTTGTGTTTGTGATTCAAACAAAACATGAAACGCTCTAGAAAAGATTTTGCAATAAATTTTGTTGTATTTGCAATAAAAAAGGCACCCGTTGAGGTGCCTTTTCTTGTGTTGTTATGGTTTTTATTTGTCTTCTGTACGGAAAACTTCTTGCCAGTTACCATCTTTAATCACAGAGATGATAACCTCGTCAGCACCTTGGTGATCTGTCGCAGAAAAGTCAGCATGGTTGCCTGAGATTTTATCTTCATAATCCAAGCTTTCCATTGCCTTAACAAAGGAGTCAGTTGTTAAGTCTTTACCAGCAGCTTCAAGCGCGCGAACGATTTGTTCTGCACCTGAACGGCCAAGCATTGCACCAGTACCAGGAAGTTTTTTGCCTGTGGCTGTGGTGTACTTTTTAAACCAGGCACCAACCACTGGGTCTTTAACGCGAGCTAAAAGATCGCCCCAGCTTGCACCAGCATATAAGCCTTCGGTAATGCCACCTGGCACTTTAGCCATCACAGTATGAAAACCAGCAGATGAATTGATGAAATCAACATTTGTCCATTTCATTTTCTTAGACGTTGCAAAGGCAGTAATAACTTGGCGAACACCAAGGGCCATTGTTACGATATCACAACCAGCAGCTTTCAACTTGCTTAGCGATCCAACAAAATCAGCGTCATCGCCTTTGTGCGTTGTTTCACCACCATATTTCAAGCCTAGCGCTTTTGCTTGGGCTTTTGCTGCCAATTGAATTTCTTTGCCGAAATCAGATGGTAGATACATTGTGCAAATAACTTTGCGGCCATTCTTTTTTACCAAATACTTCACACCTTCAGTGATGTGGTTGTAATATGGTGCTGCACCAGAAAATTTGTATTTAATTGGCTCTTGCAACATTTGACGTGCGCCAGACAACGGGAATACATTTGGAATTTTCTTGGCATCGAGCAATTTGAACGAAGCCACATTCATTGGTGTACCGACACCCAAAAACATCACAAATACTTTGTCGCGATTAACCAGTTTGTTTATGGCTTGAGTTGATTTTGGCAATGAATATGCGTGATCTTCAACGATGAATTTGATTTTGCGACCATGAATACCGCCTTTGGCATTGACCTCATCAAAATACATTTGAGCAGCTTTTGCAGATGGAGCACCAAATGCGGCGAAAATGCCTGAAAGATCAGTGCTTGAGCCGATGCGAATTTCAGTATCGGTTACACCGCGTGTTTCAGCGTTTACTGTGCTCATTGCGCCAGCGAACGTCAGACTGACGGCCGTTGCAATTGCAAGTTTGGTAAATTTTTTCATTTATCTTCCTCCAGTTTATTATTTATACATTTGGTCGATCAAGCCCACGTGAGCTTTCTCAACATAGCCGCGTTTCAATTTCATTGTCGCGGTTAGTTCTTCATCTTCGGCTGTCAATAAAACATCGATCAGTCGGAAATCTTTTATTTGTTCAACGCGGGCAAAAGCTTTGTTGGCTTCATCAACAATACCTCTGACCAAATCTTGTACTTCACTAGCTGCACACAGCGAGGCATAGTTATTAAACGGTATTCTTTTGTTTTGTGCAAATTTTTCTACATTTTCCTGATCGATCATAATGAGGCAAGTCAGGTATTTACGCCGATCGCCAATGACCACAGCATCAGAAATAAATGGTGAAAACTTCAATTTATTCTCAATTTCAGAGGGGGTAATATTCTTCCCACCTGCTGTAATAATGATGTCTTTCAGGCGGCCTGTAATGGTTAAATACCCATCGCTATCAAGGCTGCCCACATCGCCCGTTCTCAACCAACCACCATCACACATGGTTTCAGCAGTTTTTTCAGGGTTGTTCCAATAACCAGGAAACACATTGCCGCCCGACATCTGAATTTCTCCATCATCAGCAATCCGCAGTGTGGTGCCAGGAATAGCAGGGCCAACGGTGCCAAGTTTATTGCCTGCTAAACTGTTTACGCTGGTCAGGCCGCATCCTTCGGTCATGCCATAGCCTTCAATTAACGGTACGCCAATGGCATGATACCATTTCAATAATTCGGGTGAAATCGGTGCCGCACCACTTGTTGCTTGGCGCATACGAGATAGGCCAACCATACGGCGCAAGTTACGCAGAACCAGCAAATCCCAAAACTTGAATTTCAAGTTTAGTAGGGCAGGGGCTTGCTTTCCCTCAATGGTGTATTCGGCGCGTTTAAGACCTGTGGCGATGGCCATTTTATAAGCCAGTTTACCCAAACTTGTGCCATCACTAATCAACAAAGATATGCCAGAATAAATTTTTTCCCACACTCGCGGCACGGCGGTGAAAATGGTTGGGCTAACTTCTTGCATGTTGTCAAACACCGTTTCGGTGCTTTCAGCGAAGTTCACCGTCGATTTGCCAATGATCGGCGTATAGACTGAGGTATTGCGCTCAAGCACGTGACAAAGTGGTAAGAAGCACAATTGTTCGTCGCTCATTTCTGGCTTGAACGCATATAGAATTGCCGATTGGGTTGCCATAATATTTTGCTGGCTAACCATGGCACCTTTAGGTTTGCCCGTGGTGCCTGATGTATAAATCAACAAGCCAATATCTTGTGGCTGTGATTTGGCAATCTCTTGCTCGAATAAGTCAGGGGTGGCTTTTAACTGCTCAGCGCCAAGGTCTAGCAGGTCAGACATGAAGATAACTTTATCATCTTCAAAATCATGCAATCCATCCGTATCAAAAACGATGACTTTAGTAAGGCCTGGCACTTCCTTTTTAATTTCAAGATACTTGTCTAACATCTCATCGTTTTCAACGAACAAAAATTTCGTGCCAGAATCATTGATGAGATAGGCGCATTGGTTAGGTGAATCTGTGGTGTAAATGCCCGAAGCAATGCCGCCCATGCCTTGCACGCCCATATCGCAATACAGCCATTCTTTATTGTCTTCTGACAAAATAGAAGCCACATCGCCGCGTTCTAATCCAAGAGATTTTAGCCCAAGGCCAATAAGTTGTGCGTTTTTATAATAATCATCCCAAGTGTACGATTTCCAAATGCCCATATCTTTTTCGCGGTGGGCAGTGCGGGTTGTCAGCTCTTTACAACGTTTAGAAAAGAGTTTGGGAATGGTGTCACAACCATCAATAATAAAAGGACCTTGTGACAAGTCAGCATTTACTGAAATGCCATCAATAGTGTTTTGTGCTGGAATGGATGAGTTGTTCATTTTTTATTGTACCACCGATCGCCCATTCTTTACCTCCACGTCTTGCGTTTTTTCCAACGGCGCTGGTCGCGTTGGGTTTCTTCTTTCACGCCAAGATAAAACTCTTGAATGTCTTCTGATGCAGCAAGGTTTGCCGATGTGTCGGCCATCACAATGCGGCCAATTTCCATGACATAGCCATAGTCTGCAACGCTCAACGCCACACGCGCATTTTGTTCAACCAACATCATTGTTACGCCTTGTTCTTTATTTAGCCGTGAAATGATGGTGAAAATTTCCTCTACCAACAGCGGGCTAAGGCCAAGACTTGGCTCGTCCAATAACATCAACTCAGGCTTTGCCATCAAGCCGCGCCCGATTGCAAGCATTTGTTGCTGGCCACCAGAAAGCGTGCCTGCTTGTTGGTTGCGTCGTTCAGCCAAAATCGGAAAATAGGAAAACACCATCTCGCGATCTTGCGCAATTTCAGTTTTGTTGGTGCGCACATAGGCACCCATGGCAATGTTTTCTTCAACCGTCATGAGTGGGAAAATCTCGCGGCCCTCTGGCACATGCACTAACCCTTTGCGCACGATCACATCAGGTTCAGCACCGGTTAGGTCTTCCCCATAAACTTTGATCGTGCCTTTTTGCGGCACCATCACCCCTGATATAGATTTTAACAGGGTGGTTTTGCCCGCTCCATTTGCACCAAGCACCGTCACCAATTGGCCCTTGCGCACTTCCAAACTAACCCCGCGAATGGCCATAATCGGGCCGTAATAGCTCTCAAGGTTTTTAACATCTAAGACAGGTTTTTGCGCCATTTAGCCAATCTCTCCCGTACCAAGATATGCTTCAATAACAGCGGGATGCGATTGCACTTCGCTTGGTGTACCCATGGCGAGTTCTTTCCCATCGGCCAGCGCTAAAACATGATCGCTAACAGAGGCCACAAGGTTCATATCGTGCTCAACCATCAACACGGTGATACCCATTTGGTTTTTAATATCTTCAATCCAAAAAATCATATCTTGGGTTTCTTCAATTGATAGACCTGAGGCTGGCTCATCTAAAAGTAAAATGCGAGGTTTGGTGGAAAGGGCGCGAGCCAGTTCAACAACTTTGCGAACACCATAAGGAAGGCCTGCAATGTATTTGTCGCGATACGGCTGCAAGTCCAAAAAGTCGATCACTTCTTCAACG
The DNA here is from genome assembly GCA_027067085.1 of Hyphomicrobiales bacterium. Classification (GTDB taxonomy): domain Bacteria; phylum Pseudomonadota; class Alphaproteobacteria; order Rhizobiales; family Aestuariivirgaceae; genus JALWJW01. The sequence goes on along the minus strand of JAMOMM010000188.1, from coordinate 5,337 downwards.
GCGGCGCGGTGAGCTTCTTCTTGTCGGCGCGCGGCTGGTGTAAAAAGCATTTGGGAGATAACATTGGTGTTGCAATGGCGATGGCGACCAACAAGCAGGTTTTGTAAAACTGTGGCTTGCTCAAACAATTCGATATTTTGAAAGGTGCGCGCAATGCCAAGCGATGGCACTTTATCAGAGGCCATGCCCAGAATGCTTTCGCCCTCAAACTTTATGTCACCCTCAAAGGGATCGTAAAAGCGTGAGATCAAATTGAAAATCGTCGATTTCCCCGCACCGTTTGGTCCGACTAAAGAAAACACTTCGCCTTCGCCCACTTCAAACGACACATTGTTGACGGCGACGAGCCCGCCAAATTTCAGCGTTACATTATGCAGCGATAACAAACTCATCTTAAACGCTCCGTTTTGAGATAGGTTTTCTGACGCTTAAACATGTTTTTGCGATAGAACGGGAACATTTCAAAATAGGTGCGAATTTTAAACCACAGGCCGTAAATGCCATTGGGTTCAAACAGAATAAACAGCAAAACAATAAGGCCAAAGATGCCTGCCTCAATGCCTGGGATTGTGGTGGCGTTAAAGCCTGTTAGGTCGGTCACCCAATCACGGCTGATGGCGATGAATTGTGGTAAAAGGGCAACCACCATTGCACCAAAAAAGGCACCGTGAATAGACCCAAGACCACCAACCACAATCATCAATAATAACTGAATGGAAAGGATGACGTTGAAAGTCTCGTGGTTGAACGCACCAGCAAAATGGCCCAGTAAAGCGCCCGATAAACCAGCAATGGTTGCCGAAAAGCCAAAAGACATGGCTTTGGTTTTGGTGATGTTAATGCCCATGGCTTGTGCCGAAATTTCAGAATCGCGTACTGCCGTAAAAGCGCGCCCTGTTGGTGTGCGCAGCAAGTTTCGATAAACCATCAGCACCGCAAGAACGACAAAAAGAACCACATAATAAAATAATCCAGGTGTGCCATAGCGATCAATTTCAAGCCCGAATATAATCATTGGTGGGGCAACAAGCCCCGTGACACCACCTGTCCAAGGTTCTGCTATGACGATAAAATCTTCGGTTAAAATGGAAATCGCCAATGTTGCAATGGCCAGATAAACCCCGTGTAAGCGTAGCACAGGTAAAGTGATGATGACCCCGATCAACCCAGCGATTAAGCCTGCGAGCGGCAGTGAAATAATAAACGGTACACCGCGCTCTAATAAGATCACATTAAAGTAACACCCTGCTGCCATAAAGGCTGCATGGCCAAGGCTGGCTTGGCCTGTGTGACCCGTGAGTAGCATCAGCCCCATGCCAGCAATGGCCCAGATTAAGACGTTCGTGGCTTCGCCAATAAAAAATTCGTCCAGTAAAAATGGTAGAGCAACAACAACCGCCAGCAATAACATATACCATGCCATTTGCGGCTTGTGCTTAAACAATCGGATGTCGGCCTCATAAGAGGTTTTAAAAACAAAACGCATGGGCCTACACCTTCTTTTTCTGCATTTGTGCAAACAACCCAGCAGGTCTAAATACCAGCACTAAGAGTAAAATTGTGTAGGGTGCAATTTGCGAATAACCAGCCGCGATATAACGCGAGGCAAATGGTTCCGTCAGTCCAATAATCAGCCCGCCAATAAGCACACCTGGTAATGAGCCAAAGCCCCCAATAACAGCCGCGGCAAATGCTTTAATACCGAGCAACCCCGCTGACGGATCAATGGCCCCTTTGGCTGCAAATAAAATACCTGCGATGGCCGAGACCATGCCCGATAAGCCCCATATCAGCCCATGTACTCGTTTCACAGGAATACCCATGTAATAAGCCGCCAACTGGTTTTGTGATGCAGCTTGCATGGCAAGGCCAAGTTTTGTTTTGGCAAAGAACACAAATAACGATCCTGTTAATAACAAGGTGACAAGAATAATTGCAACTTCATCTGCGCCCAATACTAAGCCACCAAAACGAACTTCTTTGCCAGCAAACGGAGACTCAAGGGAAAGGGGATCGTGCCCCCAAATGGCTCCTGCTAAGAACCGTAAAATAAATCCGATGGCGATGGTGAGAATAACAACAGCAATTTGCGATTGGCCAAACATGCGACGAATAATGATGCGCTCCATCAAGTAACCAAATACGCCCATAATCAAAATGGCGAGAATGACAGAAAGCCAAAACGGCAATCCGACAAAGTCAGTATTGGTCAGCCAAATGGTGATGAATGCCCCAAACATCATAAAGTCACCTTGGGCGAAGTTAACCGCTTCAGTTGCTTTGTAAATCATCACAAACCCAAGTGCGATCAGACCGTAAACACAGCCATTCGCAAGTCCGCTGATAACCAGCTGAAGTACGTCCAAGTATTCTCTCCCTAGCAAAAACAACAGTTTATCGCTGTTTTGGCGGCACTGTTTTATTTTATCGTTAGCTGACCATAGAAGACCACACAGCGACAAGCTTGGCAAGGCTTGACTCTGGGTTTTTTCACGTCAACTTTTGTTGTGTATATTTTTTAAGTTCAGCTCGCGCCACTTGTCGGCGATGCACGGCATCTGGGCCATCGGCAAGCCTAAGCGTTCGTAAATTTGTCCACATGCGCGCCAGTGGTGTGTCTTGTGAGATGCCTTGCGCGCCAAACATTTGCACCGCTTCATCGGTGACTTTGAGCGCAACACGTGGCGCGACAACTTTGATTTGGTGAATCCACGGTGCGGCAGCTCGCGCATCACCTTGGTCCATCATCCATGCCGCTTTTAGACACAACAAACGCGCCATTTCAATTTCCATACGGCACTCGGCAATAATGTCAAAGTTCGCCCCCAATTGCGCCAAAGGCTTACCAAAAGCTTGGCGGCGCATTGATCGGGTACACATTTCTTCAAGTGCCACTTCTGATTGTCCGATGGCGCGCATGCAGTGGTGAATACGGCCAGGGCCAAGGCGACCTTGTGAAATTTCAAAACCACGCCCTTCGCCCAATAATAGGTCTTCAACGGGAATGCGGACATCGTTAAATTTTAAATGCATATGCCCGTGCGGGGCATCATCATGTCCATAAACGGTCATGGGACGTAGCACTTCAATACCAGCAGTTTTAGCGGCAACCACCACCATCGAATGACGTTGGTGTTTTGGATCATCTTCATTGCCCGTTTTGACCATCACAATATAAACGGCGGTGCGTGGATCACCTGCGCCAGATGCCCACCACTTTTCCCCATTCAAAACATAATGATCGCCATCACGTACGCATGCCATTTCGATATTTGTCGCATCGGACGAAGCCACATCAGGTTCGGTCATTAAATAGGCTGAACGCATTTCGCCATTAAGCATCGGCTTGAGCCAGCGTTCTTTATGGGCCGCACTGCCATAACGCTCAAGGACTTCCATATTGCCCGTATCAGGGGCCGAACAATTGAAGGTTTCAGCACCTAAATGAGCCTTGCCCATTTCTTCGGCCAGATAGGCATATTCAACTGTTGTCAGGCCATAGCCTTTGTCTGAATCCGTCAACCAAAAATTCCACAGACCTTGGGATTTTGCGCTGGCTTTTAAGCCTTCAACAATTTCAGTTTGGCGATCTGTAAATTGCCAACGGTCACCCTTTTCGACCTCTGCTAAATATTCCTTATCCAGCGGTATAATTTCATCGCGGACCATGGTTGAGATTTTCTCGCGAAGTTCAACAACGCGCGCTGACATTCCTAAATCCATTGCACCATGTTCCATTTGCATCACCTTTTTTATTTATTGTTGCTTTTGTCTTTATTATTGTCTGGCAGGTGAACATAGGCCAAGATGCTTTGTCAACAACTCAAACAACGAACAAAAATGACACTGCTTTTAAACAGGGATTCTTATGACAAATAGTGCAAATGATATTGATATTGCTGAGCTGAGTTTGTATTTGCGCCAGCACGTGCCAGAAATTGGTGGCATTATTAGTCTTAAAAAATTTGACACGGGGCAATCTAACCCAACATATTTGCTCACCTCGCAAACAGGAAAGTTTGTTTTGCGGGCTAAACCTCCTGGCAAGTTATTAAAGTCTGCCCATCAGGTTGATCGTGAGTTTCGGGTGATGCAAGCGTTGGGAAATTCAAATGTACCTGTGCCTAAAATGGTTCATTTATGCGGTGATGAAGAAAGTCCAATTGGCCGTATGTTCATGGTCATGGAACATGTTGATGGTCGTATTTTTTGGGATCCAGCCGTTCCAGAGGCCAAAGACAACATGGAACGCGGGGCTATTTATCAGGCAATGAATACGGCGCTGGCTAACCTTCATAGTGTTGATGTTAAGGCGGCAGGTTTGATAGATTTTGGCAAGCCCGGGTCCTATTATGAACGTCAAATTGATCGCTGGACCAAACAGTATTACGCCTCGAAAATGGATGAAATTCCTGCCATGGACCAACTGATTAACTGGCTTGAGAATAATCAACCAGAAGATGACGGCCAGGTGTCTATCGTCCATGGGGACTATCGTATTGATAATATGATTTTTGCCAGCGAAAGCCCAATTATAATGGCTATTCTTGATTGGGAACTTTCAACTCTTGGCCACCCGTTGGCAGATTTGGCGTATCAATGCATGCAGTGGCGTTTGCCCAATAAAGGCGATATGCGCGGCCTTGCGGGCATTGATCGTCAAGCGGTGGGCATTCCCACCGAGCAAGAATACGTTGATCGCTATTGCGCCCAACGTGGCATAGAAAAAATTGATAATTGGTCATTTTATTTAGCTTTTTGTTTCTTTCGTTTGGCAGCAATTATTCAAGGTGTCGGCAAGCGCGCCCTTGATGGCAATGCGTCAAACGCTGAAAAAGGTGCACGCATGGCAAAGGCGGTTCCATTGTTAGCAGGGGCCGCAATCCAAATTATCGAAAAGGAAACTTAAGGTGAGCAAAGACGGTTTAAAAAAGTTTAGCGGTAGAACTGTCCTTATCAGCGGCTCAACAGGCGGCTTTGGTCAATCTGCAGCACAATTATTTGCCGAGCAGGGTGCCCATTTGGTGCTCACCGATTTATCGCAAAATAAGTTAGAAACTCAATCAAAAGCACTAAAACAAAATGGCACCAAAGTTGAAGCCATAGCAGGCGATATTTCCGTTGAAGAAACGTCACGTCTTGCCGTTGAATTGGCCATATCAGCTTTTGGACAATTAGATGTCGCCATCAACAATGCAGGTATTGCTCATACTCAAGGCAAATTACCCACACTTGAATCAGATGAAGCTAAAAAGGTGATGGATGTAAATGTGCTGGGTGTGTTTTATGCCATGAAACACCAAATTCCTGTCATGCTTGCGCATGCAAAGCAAACAG
>JAMOMM010000187.1 GCA_027067085.1 Hyphomicrobiales bacterium | reverse complement strand
GCCACTGGATACACATTCATCAAACGCCAGTCACAACACAATCCACAAATTTGGACTGCACTAACGAACAGAGGAACCAAAGTTTCTCATACAACCGTATCAGGCCAAAAATAGATCCAAACAGAATTTTCCCGGTCGGCGTCCCCTCCCCATCCCCCCACCAGACCGGGTTGATAGAGCCGGCTCAGTTCCCACACTGGGCCGGTTCGACTTTTCCAAAGACTTGAAATTACAGTTTTAAGGAGCATCAAAAGCTACTTATCAATTCTGACCAAGCCAGTTTTAAACCGCCGATGATTGGCAACATAAACATCTGCAGATTTTTTTAACATTTTTGCTTGCTCAGGTCCCAGCGTTTTAATCACCCGCCCTGGCATGCCGACAACAAGGCTATTGTCAGGAATTTCTTTTCCTTCAGGGATAAGAGCATGGGCACCAACAACGCAGTTTTTACCAATCTTAGCGCCATTAAGCACTGTTGCTCCCATACCGATTAAAGTTCCATCACCAATGGTACAGCCATGCAAAGCGGCCTGATGGCCAATAGTAACGTTCTCACCGATTGTCAGCGGATAACCAATATCAGTATGACAAACCGCTAAATCTTGCACGTTGCTGTTTTTCCCAACCGTAATCGTGTCATTATCACCGCGCAAAACCGCACCAAACCAAACAGATGAAGCAGACTCTAACACGACATTGCCAACAACACTGGCACAGTCAGCCACCCAATAATCATCGTCTTTCGGTGTTTTTGGCGCGAGGCCATCAAGTGAATAAAGTGCCATAAGTGTTTCCTAGAGCGTTTCATGTTTTGTTTGAATCACAAACACTGCATGAAACGCAAGATTATCAATACCTTAAGCTGGTCGGCCTGGTTCAATTTAAACCAGACCGACTCTAGCTAATGAAATATGCACCAGATATTACGACGACACCTTGGAAAAAACTACACATTATTGCCCCACCAATGGCGCTAAAACCAATTGGCATTGAATGACCACTAGAAATTTGGCCAACGCCAAGTTTTAACAATAATACTGGAACAGAAAAAACAACCACAAGCACCTCAAGAGGCGCTAAAAAACTAGTTTGCCTCAACAGCGAAAAAGATACATCGCGACCACCAAGAAGAGGCCAAACGCTTGACACAAAACCAGCAAAAACAAACCCTGTCAAAAGGGCAAATAAATACGCAATACTCATACGAACCCACACGAAACAAAAACCAACGCGAGAAAACTCGCCTTAAATCCCTCTATATAGAGGCAAAGAAGTGTTCTAGAATGAACACAAATGCCCTCCCACCTTAAAAGCAGCAAGATTCATACCACATGCGCCCCAAATTTGCACCATTTGCCCCATCCATCAAAGAACGCTCTGTTACAGCACTGGTTTTGATCTTGATGGTTGGGTTGTTCTCAACGGCTGGCGGCATTCTGGCATATTACTTCTTGCGCAATCCAGACTTACTTCTCGATGCAAAAAGCCGAAAAATACCCCTCGCGACAAAAACCAACATCATTGTCTCCGATGGACAATTTTTAATCGCAGATTATTTAATTCGAAAAGTAACAAGAACCCCATTACGAAAAGTTTCAAAAATTTCGTTGAATATCCCTGTTAATTGGAAACAAAATGATGAGCCAATACGGTTTAGATCAACCAGTGACTTGGAAGATTGGATCCTTGCGGACATTGAAAAAACAACAAACACACTGCCGCTCAAGGAATGGCTTGATGACATTTATCGGCTCTATATCGCTGGCCCAGCGATCTCACATAGTTCAGGTTTATTACGTTACCGATTCAAACCGCAATCGCCTTATGAAACAATTGAATTGTTTACCGATAATTTGCAAAACCCGTCATTCTTCATCAAATGCGAGTTGCAAAGCTCAAGTCTTGGCGCTCGATTGTGCGAACGAACATCAAAGATCACCCCACAAATTCAAATCCGTTACAGATTCGCGCGGTTAAAACTTGGCGATTGGCGCCAAATTCATCAAACAATACAAAATTTAGTTAAATCGAGCTTCCGCTCCAACGCACAATAAGCAACCAAATCGGTCGCTTACTCCTCGTCCTCTTCCAAATCAAAATCCAAAATGGCCATTTGGAAAGAGTATGACAAATCATCATCATCTTCGTCATCGCGATAAATCACACCGATAAACTCATCAGCGATATAAACTTCGCAAGAATCATTTTTTTGCGGACGACGCTTGGCTTCGATGGTCGTAAGTTGAAATTTGCGGCGTAAAAACGCAGTTAGTTGGGAGATTTCTTCAGTTTTCACAAGAGTTGCCTCAAAATTCACAAAATGGATTGAACACTCATCGTCTAACGCCCAAGGCACTTAACGACAAGTGGTTTTCAATAGTTTTACCAAATCACTTAGTTTGAATCTAGACTTAATCGGTTTCTTCTGAGAACTTTTGGTCCATGGTTTTTGCTGGCTCCGAACACCCAGCATAACCAACCACGCGCGCAGGAACACCCGCAACGGTACGATTTTTAGGTACATCCATCAAAACCACAGAACCAGCAGCAACGCGCGAGCAACTCCCAATTTTGATATTACCAAGCACACTGGCACCAGCACCAATCAACACACCATTGCCAATTTTAGGATGGCGATCACCATGGTCCTTGCCCGTACCGCCAAGCGTTACCGAGTGCAACATCGATACATCATCACCAACAACCGCGGTTTCACCAATCACAATCGAATGAGCATGATCTATCATAATACCTTTACCGATACGCGCGGCGGGGTG
>JAMOMM010000186.1 GCA_027067085.1 Hyphomicrobiales bacterium | reverse complement strand
TTGCGAAGAAAAACTGGGGAAAGTCTTTGAAGATAATGCCTATTAAAAACGCACCAACTCGTCGCAACTTTATGCGTGGAACCGCCTTTGGTTTGGCTATTCTTGCATCTACCATAACTACAGCCAACTTTACACCAGCAACCGCTAAAGCGCTTACTGGCCCACAACGCCATGTTACGAGTATCGCCAATAGCGTGATCCGCCTTGCAAACTCTGGTCTGCGCGGCACACAATTACACAGCAAATTTGTACGCCTTTTAAGCACGCATGCAAATATGGATGCCGTTGCAATGTTTGCTCTTGGCCGCTATCGCTCCAAACTCCCTGCCTCAAAGTCACGTAAATACAAAAAGCTAGTAAAAGCCTATATTGCTGGCCTATTTGTGTACTACGCCAGTGATTTTCGCGGCAGAGGTTTAAAAATTGGCACCACTCGAAAAAGTGGAAGATCCAATATTATCAATAGCAAAATTGTATTTGCTGGTTCCAGTAAACCTGTGATTTGGCGCGTATACTCTCGAGGAAATCGCCATCGTGTAACCGATGTGAACATTCGCGGTGTTTGGCTCAGTATTCAAATGCGCCAAAAATTCACTCAATTGTTAAAACGCAACAACGGTGATTTTGATAAACTCATTGCTTTTTTAGATGAGTACAAAAACTGGATGCCGAAAAGCTAACATTACAAGGTTCAAGGTTTCCTTGACCCTGCCAAATTAAGCAGAGACGGTTGCGTAACGACTAGCAATCGCTTACGATTCTTAAACTTTTCATTTTGATTCGCGGTAAAAATGACCCACAGAATTCACATTCTCGCTCTAACAGCTTTTCTAAGCTTGTTTGTATTTGCAAGCTCAAACTCAGCCTATGCGGCAAGGAATACCGCAGCTGTGAACCATATGAAAAAAGTTGCAACCGCATTAGTCAATGCCCAACGCACTGGCACACGCGCCGCTTTTCGCGGTGTTATTCAAAAATATGCCGATCTGCCTAGTATCGCAATTTATTCTCTTGGCCGATATAAATCAGGCCTAAAAAAGAGCCGGCGGGCGAAGTATTTCCGCGGCGTTAGCGCCTTTATGGGACGTTATTTCTCCAACCAATCACGAGAGTACGTCGTCGCAAAAACTGCCATTGACCCAAATGTCACAATCAAAGGCAAAGACGTGATTGTGAGTACATCAATCAAGCTTGATACGGGGACCAATTACACCGTTTTATGGCGACTATCAAAACGTGGCCGTTCATTTAAAATTACCGATGTAAAGGTGTTGGGTTTTTCCCTCACCTATCTACAACGCGGCATGTTCTCTTCTTACCTGCGTAAAAAAGATGGTGATGTAGATTCATTGATTGCAGCTCTTAACCGCCATTACTAAGACTTTTTTGAACCCTGCACTTTCGTAATGGTAATCAAGCGATTTCCAAAAGAACGTTTAACCCTCAGTTTGGCTCCACCACGCTTACGCATACTTTTGGCCTGAACCTTTTTTATCTGAGATTTTTTAGTACGAGAGTTCCTTTTCCCAGGTTTTAATTTGTTTGGCACCTTGATCGTACCACACGGCACTTTCAAAACTTGCCCTACAACTAAAAAAGTTGGTGAACGACCAATCATATGTCTGTTTACATAAAACAGCTGCCGCCACTTCTCTGGCGTACCAAAAACCTCTTGCGAAACCATTGCAAGAGTCTGCCCTTCTTTGACCTGATAAGGCTGACCACATCGCGCCGAAAACGCTTCTTGCTGTGGTATCTGCTGGGCTTTGGTCGGTGCTAAAAACGCTTCCTCTGCAGGTTCCTTTTTAGCTTCATACGCTGCAGCAACAATGCTGGCTAAAGGTCCAGAAACTGACCTGGGCAATTCAAGTTTGTCTATACCAGCCGAGAGTACAGCAGATGAGGCTTTGTCCGATTGAACAATAACTGTTCGCTTATATTCAGGAATAATTGGGAGATTGCTCTGGCTTATTTTTCCCAACTGCCTTGCATGGTCAATCGTTTGCTCATATCCAATACTTGATAAATGAAAACCTCCAAAAAAAGCACCAATAGCTATAATACTTGCCATTGAAACATGCATGGCCCTCAAAGCCGTACCATTGCTTTCAATCAATGGTTTAACAACTTGCTCAGGGGCTGTTTCTGCCCCAAGCAACAACGTTTCAGGCTTTGATTTTATTTTTACGCGACCCTCAAATAATTTAGCAAACTCATCATTTGCCATATCAATAGGTTGACTTATCCGCGCCATTTCCGCGTTAATCTCTAGAACACTCGTCACTATGCACCCGTCTCTTGCGGATTTTCAAAAAACCGCTGCGCCGTCGTCACTTTGAGACTGGCTAACATACATGGCAAAATTAGGTGCTTTTACAGGTTTAAAACTGGCGAAAACAAATTGTTTGTATGCCTTATTTCGTTACTCAGGTTTTTAATTCAATGACAGAACCGCAATCCCCTAAACCCGCCCATAATCATCATCCAATCGGACAATATCATCTTCGCAAAGCTTGCTTCCAGTTTGCACTTCTACAAGCTCTAACGGTTTTGTTGAGCGGTTTTCCAACCGATGCACAGTGCCTTGAGGAATGAACGTACTTTCATCAACACCTAGCTCAAACTCCTCTTCATCGCGCGTTATCGTTGCCGTCCCTTTTACCACCACCCAGTGCTCGGCGCGATAATTGTGAAATTGTTTGGAAATGGCGCAACCTGGCCTGACTAGTATGCACTTCACCTTATAAAATGGTGTTTCCGTGATAACATCATAATGCCCCCA
>JAMOMM010000185.1 GCA_027067085.1 Hyphomicrobiales bacterium | reverse complement strand
AACAATAATGCAGTTTTATTCATGTGTGCTCTCCCAGTTTGTATTGTAATTTTTATTACAAAATGAATAGCATGATAAATAATAGCGGGGGAAGGGGGAAGTTGGCTGTTGCAATATTGTGCATTTTAAAGGTGAGTCCACATACCAGCTTTCGCTGGTATGACGGTGGAGGGTTTGAAGTTTGGAGCTAGTTGTGGAATTGTAGCTTTTGTAGATGGAGGGAAAACCGATGGCGAATTATGTTGATCCAACGCGGGAGGCTTTTGGGGAGTTTGTGGCTTTGGATCGTTATGGGCCGATTGCGATGCTTAATCTTATTCGGTTGCGCGAAAAGGCCAATTATGAAGCCGACTATGAAGGTGGGCGCGATATAACGGGCAAAGAGGCTTATCGTGAATATGGCCGCACCGCTGCTAAGATTTTTAAAAGTGTTGGCGGCAAACAAATTTGGCTTGGCATGCCAGAATTGATGTTGATTGGCCCTGCTGATGAAAAGTGGGATATTGCTTTTATTGCACAATATCCAAACAGCAAGGCGTTTATTGAAATGGTTAAAAACCCTGAATATCAAGCCATTGTTTTTCATCGCACGGCAGCGGTTGAGGACTCGCGGTTGTTGCGGTTGAAAATGATGGATCCAGGGGCTGAGTTTGGCCGTAGCTGACACGTGCGGCGAAACGTATAGGGGATATTTTTCGGATTCATTTGTGAATCACTAGGGCTTCGTGTAACAGATGCTAACGGTTCTTGCGGATTTTTGAATTTCAAATTTCAGCTTGAGCCGTTACGTGTTTTTACACATCTGATCTTACGGATCAATTTCTTAATGAAGGAACGTGTCATGGCTAATGTTGTCGTTGTGGGTGCCCAATGGGGTGATGAAGGCAAAGGAAAGATCGTTGATTGGCTTTCATTGCGAGCTGACATCGTGGCGCGTTTTCAGGGCGGACATAATGCTGGCCACACATTGGTTATTGATGGCAAGGTTTATAAGCTTTCGGCGCTGCCTTCGGGTGTGGTGCGCGGCGGTAAAACTTCGGTCATTGGTAATGGCGTTGTGCTTGATCCGTGGGCGTTCTTTAAAGAGATTGAAGGCATTCGCAAGCAGGGTGTTGAGATCAATACCGATAATTTAAAAATTGCTGAGAATACCACGCTGATTTTACCGCTTCATTCTGAACTTGATGGCATTCGTGAAGCGGCCGCTGGCAAGGGCAAAATTGGTACGACAGGCCGTGGCATTGGACCAGCTTATGAAGACAAGGTTGCACGCCGTGCTATTCGGGTTTCTGATCTGGCTAATATTGGGTCGCTTGAAGCGAAGATTGATCGCTTGTTGGCTCACCATAATGCGCTGCGCAAAGGTTTGGGCGTTGAGGCTTATGATGGTGAAAAGCTATACAATCAGCTAGTTGAGTTGGCCCCGAAAATTTTGCCTTATATGGATTGCGTTTGGCATTTCTTAGATACGGCCAAACGGTCTGGTAAACGGATTTTGTTTGAAGGTGCACAAGGCACGATGCTTGATATTGACCACGGCACGTATCCTTATGTTACGTCTTCGAATACGGTTGCTTCGCAAGCGGCAACAGGCACAGGCATGGGGCCGAACTCGCTTGATTATGTTTTGGCGATTGCCAAAGCTTATACAACGCGCGTCGGTGAAGGCCCGTTCCCAACTGAGCTGAGCGATGATATTGGCCAACGTATTGGCGAGCGTGGACATGAGTTTGGTACTGTTACAGGTCGTCAACGCCGCTGTGGTTGGTTTGATGCTGTCATGGTGCGCCAAGCGATGAAAACATCGGGAGTGACGGGTGTGGCGTTGACCAAGCTTGATGTGCTTGATGGTTTGGAAGAGGTTAAAGTTTGTATTGGTTATGAACTTGATGGCAAAGCGATTGAGCGTTTTCCTGCCAGCATGGGCGCGCAAGCCCGCGTTAAGCCAGTGTATAAAAGTTTTGAAGGCTGGAGCGGTAAAACCGAGGGCGCGCGCTCTTGGGATGAGTTGCCAGCACAAGCGGTGAAGTATGTTCGCCAGATTGAGCAGTTGATTGAAACGCCTGTTTCAATGCTTTCTACCAGTCCTGAGCGTGAAGATACGATTTTGATGAAAGACCCGTTTGAGGATTGATGTTCAACAATTCGTGTACTGATGATGCAGTTTAGAGCATTTTAATCTTTTTAACGGATGGTGCCTGAATATTTGCAATGGGGGTTGCGCTTGTTTGGGAGAGCCTCGTTGTCTGCTATTTATAATGATCTAAAGAATTGGCAAAATAAGCCACTTGTTGCCCACTATGGCCATGATCCAGTGCAGTTGTTTTTTGCTAAAGCGCTGGCAAATGTTATGGTGGCGTGTAGTGCTGTTCTGATATTTTTTACGATTGGGATTCTTTTCCTTGCAGAGGCAAAAATGCCTTTCAGTTCAAAAATGTGGACTGCTGGGATAAACAGTATTCTCGTTTCCATATTTTTTATGGCGTATTATCAAATACGGAACGGGAATTACTCTGCAGCCAGATTGATGTTTGTTGGCTCGAGCGTTTCTGGAATTGTGTTTGCTATTTTTGCAACAGGCGGGTTTCCCCAATCTGAGGTCTCGCAAACGATTATTGTTGTGCCAGTGTTGGTATATTTGTTTTACGGTATGCGGGCAGGCACGTTGATTGCCGCCTTGTCGCCTTTGGTTTTGGTGTTGCAGTGGTGGTTTGTTCACCTCACCAATGTCCAGTTCCCAAATATTTCGGCGGATAATGATCCGTTTTTGAAAATGCTTTTACCAACGTTGATTGTCTA
>JAMOMM010000184.1 GCA_027067085.1 Hyphomicrobiales bacterium | reverse complement strand
GAAAACGCCGATGAAATTCGCATGGTTGATGGCAAACCTCAGTTTCAATCAAACCATGCTGGTGGTATTTTAGGCGGCATTTCCAGCGGCCAAGACATTGTGGTGCGCTTTGCAGTGAAACCAACCTCATCCATTCTAACGCCGCGCAAATCAATTACGGCATCGGGTGAAAATACTGACATTATCACCAAAGGCCGCCATGATCCATGCGTGGGGATTCGAGCCGTGCCTGTGGGCGAAGCTATGATGGCGCTGGTATTAGCCGACCATAAATTATTACATCGTGGTCAAAACGGTTGCGGTTGAATTTATGCCTGCGCCAAAGTTCATTTATAATCCGCCGCTTGAACCACACCTAACCGTGCTGCATCAAGATGATGATTTGCTGGTAATTGATAAGCCATCAGGCTTACTCAGTGTGCCGGGCAAAGGGCTAGAGCATGCCGATTGTTTAGAAGCGCGCGCTCAAGAGAAATTCCCTACCTGCCGCATTGTTCACCGTTTAGATATGGACACCTCAGGCGTGATGGTGTTGGCCATGAACCCAAAAGCCCACCGTCATATAGGTTTGCAGTTCGAGCGTCGCCACACCAAAAAATCCTACATCGCACGGGTATGGGGCATAATGGAAAAAGACGCTGGAGAAATTGACCTGCCACTGATTTGCGACTGGCCCAACCGCCCCAAACAAATGGTCGACCACGAGCGCGGCAAACCATCACAAACCACGTATGAAGTGCTTGAGCGACAAGAAAATGCAACCCGCGTTCTCCTCACCCCGCGCACAGGCCGCTCGCACCAATTGCGCGTCCACCTTCTCAGCCTCGGCCATCCAATTCTGGGCGATAATCTATACGCCCATCCGAGAGCACTTGCGGCAAGCGACCGCTTACAACTCCACGCTCAAAGCTTAACGTTATTTCACCCAACGGGCGGTGCAACGCTGACCTTTGAATCGACCTGCTCATTTTAATGAGGCAGACTAGGGACGGGTGTTTTTTAAGTACTGAGTTATGGTGGCGTTCAGCGGCATGGATACCAGTGTCAAGCACCGGTATGACGAAGCTGGCTGAGTTTGGAGTGTAAAGTGCTGAATTATGGCAACCACCTGACAACCCCATTTGTCATACCAGTGCTTGACACACTACTGTCTGGTTTAACATTGCATCAGTGACATAGTGAGTTGTTTTGTGTTTTTCGGCGGTTTTGTTGGTGGTTTATTTAGGGTGTTTATGGGCCTGATGTGCATGATATTGAGCCGAATGAGGCGCATAAAAGTGACATGTTGTTTGATCGCTCTTTGGTTTTCGTGGGCGCGTCGTAAAAGCAAATAAGCAATGAGGGCAACAAACAATTGAATGCGTACTGCATTTTGCGAGGTGCCAAGGAAGTGTTTTATTTTGAGGTTTTGCTTGATCCACTTAAAAAACAATTCGATTTGCCAGCGTTGTTTATAAAGATTGGCAATATCGCGGGCTGGCGCCAATAGGTCATTGGTTACCAGTCGGATTATCTTGCCTGTTGATATACGTACAGTAATCTCACGCACTGGTTTTGCCATCGGATTTTTACGTGAGTATGACTGTCTTTTAGGTAAGTAACCGATTGTATCAGACAGAACATCTGAACCCTGCTGAACCGCAAGCTGTTTGATCTCTGTGATGGGCGTATTGCGCTTCAAGCGGGTAACAAAGCGACAATTGTTTGTGTCTAATTCGGCCCACCAAGCATAACAATAGTACCCTAGATCAAACACATAAGTGCTTCCCGGTTCCAGTAAAAGGGCTTTGGCTGGAGTGATATCATTGACATTTTCAGGCGTAATAACAGCTTTGCAAGGGGTGCAATTATCAGGGTCATATACCATGTGCACCTTAATCGCTGATCCATTATTGCGACAACGGGCCCAATCTATACTCAAGTTTGACAATGAAACTGTTGTTGCATCAAGAATGCGTACCGCATCGCCCATTTTGCGCCGCGTTGAGCGGTTGGCATTTGCTGCCATGTGGGCAAATAAATCACCGAACAAAGCCCAAGGCCGTTTTGCGTTGGCATCAGCAAGGGTGGATCGGGCCGCACATTTGGCGCCAACATGGTACAGGCGTGCTTGGTGACTTTTAAGCCCTGCCTCAATTTCGCGCAGGCTTTTTGCCCCCGAAAGTTGACCAAATAGCAGCGCCAGAAACTGGCTTTTACTATCAAGACGGCGCACCCGAAAATCTGACTTGTGCTTATCCACAAGCTGATCAAACAAGTGCCATGGAATGGTTTTGGTAAGTTGGTGAAATACGCTATTCTCATGCTGCATAATATCGATCTCCACGTCGTGTCCTAAACGCCTTCAAACGCTTAAAATCAAGTAGAATCAATATCATGCAACTTGTCTAGAAAATTAAACCAGACAGTAGTGTGCTTGACACTGGTATCCATGGTTCCAAACCCGCACAAGTGCATTTCAATGAAATCCTGAACGACCTTAATCCTTACGTCCTTCAAAATCACGCGCCAACTTTTCTTCCAACTCAACCAAATCTTGCGGCAAAGGCTGCCCCAAAGCTTTTAACTCGCTGAGTTTTTCTCGAATGGTCTCATGCAATTCATGCGGTTCGTCTGGCAAATTATTCAATTTTGCCAACAGCATGTCTATTTCCATTTTGATATTTTCAAATGCCATGGTTCATCTCCTTGGTTTGATGAACCAACGATAGCCTGACAATATTTAGTGAGCGTTGACTTGAGTCAGTTGTAAAGCGGTTCTTAATAAGAAATCACAAGACGCCGAATAAACGACAGCATC
>JAMOMM010000183.1 GCA_027067085.1 Hyphomicrobiales bacterium | reverse complement strand
CCAAGCGCCGCATTTTCACCCAACAATGAAAGACGATCTTTAATTTGATCGGCGCGCACATCATACATTCGCAAAGAAATCGTTGAGGGATATTCCGCCTTGATTTCAGCAACAGTTTCGCGAACCTTATCGGCAATCTTTATCGAATCTTCGCTAGGGTTACGATAAAAGTTCAGGAAAAAACCATTGCCTTCGCGAAACACAGCACGGCTTTGCCGCTTTGGCGGAGAAATTGATATTTTTGCCACATCGCCAATTTTAAATTGGCCATTAGATCCAGAAATTAAAATATCATTGAGAGTTTTAATATCATGGGTTGAATCCATTCGCGTGGTAACCGTCGAATTGCCAGCTTCAAAAGACCCTCCAGGGTTTTTATGAATAGCGCGCCGCACCGCAGCGGTAATAGTTTCCACATCGCTGCCATATTGACGGGCCAGCAAAGGATCCACATCAATATATAAATTTAACTTGGGCGCACCCCACATCACCACATTGCTAATGCCGTTCGCTCGAAATCGCTTAATTATTTTATCGCCAATTTCCCTCTTAACCGCATCAGAAAAAGGCCCTGAAACCAGAACTCGCGCCACATGTTCGCTTGGCGTGCGTAACGTTACAACGGGAGGAGATATATCTTTGGGAAACGTCGAGATCGAAGCAACAGCACTTTGCACATCACTCAAAGCGATTTGCATATCAGCATCATCTTTAAAACGAACCGTCGAATAAGTCATGCCAGTATAGCTTGACGTGCGCACGCTCTTTACATCACGCACCCCATTTAAGGTGGTATCTAGAACATGGCCAACAAGGCGGTCCATCGCCCCGACACTTGCCCCACGCCAAATGACTTTAACGCGAATTTTATTGACTTCATACGTCGGAAAAAGTTGCACATTCAGCGAATATAAACTCGCCAGCCCAATCGCTAGAATAAGGATCATGGCGATGTTGGAAGCGGTGCGATGATTGACGAAATACTTTATCAGTCCCATGCCAGATCACTCTGATTTAGCGTCACAATCATTTACTTAGCACTTTGATTTTCAGCCCAGTCATTGCTTGGCTAAGCGGCGTGGTTAAAACTGAATTACCGTCTTTCAACTCACCACGTACAAAGGCAAATTGATCGTTTCGTGCAAGCACTTCAATTTTGCGCATCACAAGGCGATCATCATCTATGGTGAAAACTGATCGACCATCAAATATAGCACTTGCTGGAATTTTAAAGACTTGCGCAAGTTTTCTCACCTCAATGCGGGCCCGTACTTTTTGCCCACTCAACAACACCCGTGCCTTTGCAGGATCAATCGGCTTAACAACAATTTGCACCATCTGCTTTTTATCATCGATCTCAGGCGAAATGCGCTCTATTTTAGCTTCAATAGATTGCTCATCAGAAAGCAATACGGAAACTTTTTGCCCGACAATATCACCACCAGTTGAGCTTTGCGCTTGCAGCTGCTTATACATATGCACAGGCACATCTAGCAAAATTTCAAGCGACATCACATCAATCAGCCTAACCATCGGTGCCATCGCACTAACGCATGACCCTGTTTCCAAAGTAGCACGGCCAATCACCCCATCATGTGGGGCATGTAAAGTAGCGTATTGTGTTTGCAGTTTTGCTTTATCAATCGCTTGGCGAGCACTTTCCAATCGCCGAGCCATGGTGGTAATAGCCCCACGCAATCCAGCCTCGTCATTTTCAATCTTCACCAAACTAGTGCTGGCATCTCGCAGAACTTTTTCTGCTTTTTCAGCTGTAATAGAAGAAGAAACACCGCGTTTCACCAAACCCTTTTGGCGATCATAAGCCCGCTTAGCCAATGCAAGACCTTGGTTGGAATTTTCCTTCAGTTTGGCTATGTTTTTGAGTTTTGTGGCCAGTTCAGCCGCTTCAGAATGCAATTCCCCGTATTTTGATTTAGCAGCTTGTAAATTCAATTCCAACAAGCGCGTATCAAGCCGTGCCAAAAGTTCGCCCTTGTGCACAGTGACACCACTTTTAAGATTGGTCATCGTCTTATCAACGCAGCCCGAGATTTGAAAACTCAGATCGCTCGCCCGGCCAGCTCCAACACGGCCAAACACCTGCCGCGTCACCACATGGTCATCAGCTGCAACTTGAACAGTTCGAACCGGCCAGATTTTTTCTTTGGCCTTTTTGGTTTTTACAAAGGCCTTTTTTGGTTTCAACAAATCAGACCCGTAAAAGTACGCCCCGCCTGCTCCACCAACAACGAAAATCAAAACCAATATCTGTAATAAAACTGAACGCATAAAAATCGTTGTAGCGCCATTTCACAACAAAGCAAAGTTGCAATCGTGTAACGATTTCGTTTTCAGCAGTTCAACGCCTGTTCAATCTCAATAAACACTGGCTAAAACTTGAACCAAAACGCTAATTATGCGTACCCGCAATATAGGCTTCCATAATACGGTTAGGGTTTTTCATTAACCGCTGCTTCCAAACACCTAATTTAGTGCGTGATTGAATAAGTCCGCGCAAAACGCCAATATTTTCAGTTCGCCCAATGGTCAGCGCACCAACCAAAACATCGCCATTAAAGGCCAATTGCGTATAACGGAAATTATCAGCATCTAAAACTTGCGCCGTTTCACCGCCCTCAACCCCTTGCCATTCACCAAATGATGATGAAATCAAGCCAGCCGTATCCAGCACATTCATATTCAAGCTGCCTTTATACTCAGCGGTTTTTCCAACCATATTGAGCGCAGCAATGCGGCCATGCTCTGTGGCGGTGGGTTGAATAGCATGCACCGACCAGCCATTGG
>JAMOMM010000182.1 GCA_027067085.1 Hyphomicrobiales bacterium | reverse complement strand
ACAATGGCACTAAATGAGCGCCAAAACCCGTCGCTGGTTTGGTTAAACTGCTCAAGGCCTTTTTCATCTCGCATCAAGAGTGCAAACGCACCAGACAATGAATTTGTTGCCTCTTGAAACCAACTGACTTGGCGCTGGTCATTCACGAAAAGTAATTCTCAATGACATCGCGATACACCCGCGTCAGGGCTTCAAGGTCGGCAATAGCAATATTTTCATCAACTTGATGAATGGTTTTATTAAGCGGGCCAAACTCGATCACGGGGCAAAAGCTTTTAATAAACCGCGCATCAGAGGTCCCGCCTGCCGTGTTCATCTCACCTTGCTTGCCCGTTTCTTTTTTAAGCGCCTTTTGCAAGGTTGAGAGCAAAGGACCAGGGTTGCTCAAAAAGCATTCCGCGCCAATCACATTGGTGAATTCAATCTCACCACCAAGGTCTGATTGGACCTCATCACAATGCTTTTGCACAAAAGCAATGAGACTGGCAGGGCTATGTTCAGTATTAAATCTGATATTGAAAGTTGCATTGGCGCGTTCTGGCGTGACGTTCGAGGCAGGGTTGCCGACATCAAAAGTTGAGACGGCCAAAGTTGAAGGGCCAAACTGTGCTGTGCCGTCATCAAGTGGTTTGGAACATAATTGGTCAATCAATCGCGCTAAAATAGGAATGGGATTTTTTGAAAGATGAGGGTAGGCGGCATGGCCTTGCACCCCTTTAACCGTGACATTGAAAGTGATGCTACCACGGCGACCAATTTTAATCCCGTCACCAAACACATTGGCGCTGGTTGGCTCACCCACCAAGCACTCATCAGGCACTTGGTTGTTTTCTTTCATCCAGTCGAGCACTTTGGTGGTGCCATTAATAGCTGGGCCTTCTTCATCACCCGTTATCAAAAACGACAGCGAGCCGTTAATTTCACCGTCTTTAGAGTTTACGTAATCGACCGCCGCTGCAGCAAACGCTGCAACAGAGCCTTTCATATCGCTGGTGCCGCGGCCATACATAATACCATCGGCAATCACCGCATCAAACGGTGGATGGCTCCACAACGCCTCATCACCCGTTGGCACCACATCAACGTGGCCAGCAAAACACAAATGAGGGCCATCCTTACCAAGGCGAGCAAATAAATTGTCAACATCAGGTGTGTCAGGTGCGCTAAACGTCAAGCGAGTACATTCGAACCCGGCAGGTTCTAAAACGCTTTCAAGGCTGGCAAGAACGCCTGCATCATTTGGCGTGATTGAAGGGCAGCGAATAAGGTTTTGCAAAAGTGCAATAGGATCAGTTTTTTTCATGACTATTCAATAGCCCAAAACAAAACACCCGACTAGAGCGTGTAGCGTTTTAAAAACTCATTGCAGGAGATTTACTGGTTAAGCGGAACAGGGCCGTGTTGGTTTTTATCTGGCGTTCCTTTTAGACCGCCCAATTCAACCAACGACCAAATGCCAATAACAAACATGAGGCCAATAACAAACCAACCAGTGGATGTTGGAATGTCGAACATTTTGCCACCAATGTCGGCTTTTTTAAAAGTGATACCCAAGATGTTACCTAATATGGATAAAATAGTAGGCATCCAAAAGACGGCAACAAGCCATGTTGGTCGGTCGCGATCATGTAGTCGCTTAACCATCAATGCGCTCATAGGGTACGCCAGTAGTAACATAAATACGACATTTACGAGGATAGTGTTTTTGAAATAATGCTCTAGCCCCAGTGTTGTTGACGAGACGGCGATAACAAAGCCAATAATGACACTAACAATTAGTAAGACGATAAGCCCAAACCAAAATTGAGCGCGGCTAATTCGACCTTTAAAACTAAAGTGTAAGTCCATGATAGGGCCCTTGTACGATATGTTGTTTAAGTGAACGAATATAGATTTTTAAGTGGTGAAAACATTGACTTAAACCAATTCGCTCGTAAATCGGCAAAAATTTTGAAGACTTAAAAACAAAACACCCGACCCTTTTTACAAAGGGTCGGGTGTGTTTAGAGTTGCTCTAGAGTCGTTCTGGTTTACATTGAACCAGAACGACCTATTTAAGGTATTGATAGTCTTGCATTTCATGCCGTGTTTGTGATTCAAACAAAACATGAAATGCTCTAGTTTGTGTATTAGTAAGATTTAGGCCAATGGATCTGGTCCATATTTGTTGTCGCCATCTGTCCCACGCAAAATACCTAGTTCGACAATCATCCAAATAAAACCAGCTATTGGAATAAACATGATTAATGACCACCAGCCAGATTTACCTCGGTCATGCCACCTTTTGGTGTAAACCGCCAATGACGGGTACAGCAGTATCAATAAGACAATCATCATTGGAATGAAGATTGCTGACATCTGCTGCATTGCTTGTTCTGGATTAGCAGCGGCATCTGGGCTCATCATCATAGACGTCCCGAATACAGCGCCAGCAATAGCCATTAAAACCCAATTGAGAACAACGAGAACCAACAAGCCAATCCAAAATTTGGACCTTGGTATCCGACCATCAAAACTTAAAAACAAATTCATTGTGCTTCCTCCATCTATTTTACCCTACGTTAATAGGTAGCAAGAGAATTGACTTTACGCAATAAATTTATTCTAAGTAACGGTCTAGAGCATTTCATGTTTTGTTTGAATCACAAACACGGCATGAAATGCAAGACTATCAATACCTTAAGTAGGTCGGTCTGGTTCAATGTAAACCAGACCGACTCTAGTCGCGCAACAAATCGTTGATAGATGTTTTAGAACGGGTTTTGGCATCTACTTGTTTGACAATGACGGCGCAATAAAGGCTTGGGC
>JAMOMM010000181.1 GCA_027067085.1 Hyphomicrobiales bacterium | reverse complement strand
ATAGTAGTTTTTTCATTTAAATTCCTCCCAAAACGGAAAATTTTGTTCACTAACAGTCAGTACGTTACGCAGGTGTAATGAAAATTGCAACGCAAAGCTGAGTCAATATTGAAATTTTCTTACGGAAGGTCTCATTGATTAAGGGAATACAGCGCAAATAGCTGGTTAGTTAAAAATAACTTAACTAAATAAGGCCAAATTTTTAAAATGAAATGGTACAGTTGGAGGAAGATACGCCGAACTGAGAAGGCTCTCGTCGTTTGCTACGAAACAACTGCCGCAGCAACCCTCAAAAATAAAGCAAACTCTGCAATTTTTCTAGCGAAAAATTTTGGCTCTCGTCGTTTCTGCGAAACAACTGCCGCAGCAACCTTCAAAAATAAAGTAAACTCTGCAATTTTTCTAACGAAAAATTTTGGTACAGCTGGATGGTCTCGAACCATCGACCTCCGGATCCACAATCCGGCGCTCTAACCAACTGAGCTACAGCTGCATACCACAATATTTCGAATATAAAACCAACGGCTTAAAAAGCGCGGTAAAATAATCTCGCGCATCTTTATGCCGTTATTTCTTGCTTTGCAAGACCTGACTTGCTTCTAACGGATAATTTTTGGCAGTGCGTATAAAAATTACCTCATAAAGCCGTTGATAAACTGCCTTCGAGCCGATTTATCAAAAATAATGATGGACGAAGTAGGCAAAAATTAGCTACTTCTTGAATCAAATTGATGCGGCGGCACAAATTTTGGGGATAGGGTATTAAATTGAAAGCCTTGTCAGTGGGAGACTTCAAAGCGTGACAACAACAGTTGCACCCAGTCTTGATCAGCTTTTAGACAGTAGCGAACCTGCATGGTTGTGGGACAGTGCGCGTGCGCGTATCGCTTGGGCTAATGAGGCTGGCACAAAATGGTTTGGTGCCCAAACCTTATTTGATCTCATTGATATGGTGTTTGATGCCAATCATAAAAGCGTTCGTGCCATTCGCAATCTTGGCGCGCGGCTTCCGCGTGGTCAAAGCGATCTCATTGATTTTGATTTGGGCGCAGGCCCCCCTCATCAAAAATCACCAACACTTAAATGCGATTGCTACGTACATGCGCTAGCTGATGGTCGTTCGGGTTTGTTGGTTTGCGCGCAAAAACAAAAGCCAGCGACGCAGGCATTGTCTGGTGCAATGCAAGCAATGGCCCTTGGTGCCTTTCCGATGGCGATGGCCGTTGTTGCGGGCAGTGGCAATGTTGTTTTCTCAAATGAAGCAATGTCTGACTTACTCGCTTTTCCACTTGATTTTGGATTTGCAGAACATTTAATTGCAAAAAGTTACGCAAGTGGCACGACCAGCGCAATTTGCACAACGACCACTCCTCTTGGAAAACGAGATTTACGGGTCATTGTTCGCTTGCTTGAAAATGGGGAACGTCTTGCTGATGCCAGTTTCATTGTTGTTATTGAGGATATAACCGAGCGCCGCGCGCTTGAGAAAACCTTACTGACCAGCAGCCATAAAGCAGACACGTCACAAATTGAGTCTGAAGGTGACACAGGAGCCCCCTCATCGCCGCCACCTCGCGTGAATGTTGCAGAAACACTATCACATTTAAAACGCGAAATTGAGATTCAGACCAGCCTAGCTGAAAACAAACTGGCCCAAAACACCGCTGATATAGCTTCTCATGAGCCAGAACGCAGCGCAATTGAACCTCAAAAACATTCTGAACAAAATGCGCCGTCAAAAACCAATGATCTAGAAGGTCGCGTTCCTGAGATTGTTCAAAAAACCCTCAACGATTTACCGCAACCATTGGTACTGATTTCTCACGAGGGCGAAATTTTATTTGCCAATAATATTACGGTGCAATTGCTAGGGGCTGAGCATTGGCGTGACCTTGATGAAATGACAACTTTAGGCGATGCGCTCACCATCTTGGAAGGTGAAGATGGTGAGATTTCACTGTTTACCCTGCAAGATGAACCGATCAATCTTGATGTTTTCATGACCAGCTTTCCGTGGAAGAACGGAGCCGTTTATCAAGCGACCCTTTCGCCTAATGATGACGGAGAAGGTGCTGACAACCGCCGCAATGACCGCGAGACAAATCGCGATAACCAAGCTGGTCGCTTAAAAAAAAACACTGAAATAACAGATCAAGACGACGATAAAATCGAGCCACGACGAATGGCTCTGGCCGCTTCTCTTGATAATGTTGTTTCGCTACACCCCAACAAAGATGGCCCGAGTACAAAAGAAAATTGCAACCCTGATGATGAAGACCTTCGGGCAATTTTAGACACCGCAACAGATGGTATTATTACGCTCGATAGCAAGGGTAAAATTTGCAGCTTTAGCGCAGGCGCTGAGGCCTTATTTGGTTATGATGCCAGCGAGGTTGCTGGCACTGCCTTTAAAAAACTATTGGTTCGTGGTAGTCGCAAAACTTTAACCCAATATATTGCAGCGCTAAACGGCGATGGCTTAGCCACTGTTTTCAATGATGGTCGCGAAGTGAACGCGCAAGTTAAACAAGGCGGTGAAATATCTTTGTTTATCACCATCGGGAAAATGGCCAACAAGCGTTTAGACGCTGGTATTAGCAATGACGGTACGGCGGCATTTTGCGCTGTGGTCCGTGATATTACTCAATGGAAAAAAACCGAGGCCGACTTGCGCGATGCCAAAGAACGGGCCGAGCAATCAAGCGAGCGAAAGTCCAGTTTTCTAGCCAATATCAGCCATGAATTACGCACACCACTCAACGCTATTATGGGTTTTTCAGAAGTTATGCTTTCAGAGCGATTTGGTGAAATTGCTAATGAAAAATATCTTTCATATGCCAATGATATTCACACCAGCGGTGAACACCTTTTATCACTCATCAACGACTTGCTTGACCTCTCAAAGGTTGAGTCTGGTAAACTTGAATTGAATTTCACTTCGGTCAATTTACTCAACGAAGTTGACGAAGCTATTCACACCTTACAAAGTCAAGCCGATAAAAAGCGCGTGTTGTTAAGCAAAGCGTTGAAGGGCGGTTTACCCAATGTGGTGGCAGATTTGCGCTCAATAAAGCAAGTGCTGCTGAACCTTTTATCGAACTCAATCAAGTTCACGGGATCGGGCGGACAAGTGGTTGTTTCGGTAAAACTTGATGATACGGGCGAGATGATTTTATCGATCAAAGATACTGGCTGTGGCATGACTCGCAGCGAACTTAAACGAGCGCTTGAACCTTTTCAGCAAATTGAAGGTGCCAATGAAGGCACAAGCCCTGGAACGGGCCTTGGCCTACCGCTCACTAAAGCACTGGTTGAAGCAAACCGCGCCAAGTTCTCCATTATCAGCGCACCTAAAAAAGGCACATTGGTTGAGATTGTATTTCCAACAACACGGGTTCTGGCTGAATAGGCCCGTTTGCCTATGCGCTCAATAAATTTTTCTGGCCAAGTTCTTCTCAATAAATTTTTGCTGCAATAATTCCTAGATAAGTTATACATCGACACAATCTTATTATCCCTTTTGGAAAAACTTATTGTGACTTACGATATCCGCCGAACTTTTGCGATTATTTCTCACCCTGATGCAGGTAAGACAACTTTGACTGAGCGCTTGTTGTTTGCGGGTGGAGCGGTGCATTTGGCTGGCGATGTAAAAGCGCGCGGTGATCGCCGTCGAGCAAAGTCTGACTGGATGAAGATCGAACAAGAGCGCGGTATTTCTGTGACCTCATCGGTCATGACGTTTCATCATGGCGGTGTGGTTTTCAACTTGCTTGATACACCGGGCCACGAAGACTTTTCAGAAGACACCTACCGAACCCTCACCGCTGTTGATAGCGCCATCATGGTGATTGATGCTGCTAAAGGCATTGAAGCACAAACCCTCAAACTTTTTGAAGTGTGCCGTCTGCGTGACATTCCGATTATCTTGCTGGTCAACAAAGTTGATCGCGAAGGTGTGGACCCATTTGGCTTGCTTGATGATGTGGCGACAACACTACAGCTTGATCTATCGCCAATGGTTTGGCCAGTTGGTATGGGTTCTGACTTTTACGGTGTTTACGATTTGCAAAAGAATGAGTTTCACACCTCAAGCGTTAAACGCGGCGCTGCTTTTGATACAGTGATAAAGTGCGATGATGTTCATGATAAAAAGCTTGATGACTTGGTGCCAGAGCACGTTCTAACGCCTGCGCGTGAAGAGCTTGAGTTGGCTGCTGAAGGTTATCCTCCATTTGATCGCGAGCAGTATCGCGCTGGCAACCTTGCCCCTGTGATCTTTGGTAGTGCGCTGCGCGATTATAGCGTTCAGCGTTTGATTGATCTGGTAGCTGAACACGCCCCAGAACCACAACCGCGCAAGGCTGATATTCGGATGGTTGATCCGAGTGAAAAGCCCGTGACTGGTTTTGTGTTTAAAGTGCAAGCCAATATGGATAAGAACCACCGCGATCGCGTGGCGTTTGTGCGGCTGTGTTCGGGGCACTTTAAACGGTCAATGAAATTGCGCCAGGTCCGCACGGGCAAAGACCATATCATTCATTCACCAATGCTCTTTTTGGCCCAAGACCGTGAAGTGGCCGATGATGCATTTGCTGGCGATGTGATTGGCATTCCTAACCACGGCACCATGCAGGTGGGCGATACCTTCACTGAAGGCGAAGTATTACGCTTTACGGGCCTTCCAGCTTTTGCCCCTGAAATTTTGCGCCGTGTTACCCTTGGCGATATGACCAAGGTAAAACAATTACGCGCGGCTTTAAAAGACCTTTCCGAAGAAGGGCTTATTCAGGCCTTTAAACCCTCGCTTGGCTCGCATTGGATTATTGGTGTGATTGGTGTGTTGCAACTTGATGTTTTGAAAGATCGCGCCAAACAAGAATACCGTATTGATCTTAATTTTGAAACTGTGCCTTACGACACAGCCCGCTGGCTCAAATGCGACGATGAAAAAACGCTTGAAACGTTTATCTCGCGCAATTCGACTTCCATCGTGACAGACCGCGATGAAAGCCCCGTATTCTTGGCAAAAAGCGAGTGGGAAGCCAACTACGCCGTTGACAAAAACCCTGATATTAGGTTTTTGAAAACCAAAGAATTAGAGTAGCCGCTAAGCTCATTTTATAGGTTTTCCATTACGATTCTGCAGGTTTTTTACTCACTAGGTACAGCCAGGTTACACCAGAAACACCTGCAAGCAACGATGCAAAAAGTATGCCTGTCTTTGCCATTAGCAACAAATCTTCACGCTCTGCAAACCCAAGCTGGGCAACGAAAATGGACATTGTAAACCCAATCCCAGCCAGCAATGAAACACCCGCAATTTGAGTGAAACGGGTGTCCTTTGGTAAATCGGCAATGCCAAACTTAATCACCAGCCAGCTTGCGCCCGTGATACCGATAAACTTACCCAAGATTAAGCCCAAGGAAACGCCCATTACAACGGGATGGGATAACGTTGTGGTCAATGACCCAAACTCTAATGGAATACCTGCATTAACCAGTGCAAAAATTGGAATGACCAAATATGCTACTGGCATATGCCAGCCATGTTCCAGCCGCTGTAACGGAGATTGAACACTTTGAACTTTATTGGCCAATGTTTGAACAACCGCGCGAAGTTCGGCATTGGTCATGACCTTTTTATCTGTGTTGCTTTCGTAACTCGCGCGAAAACGTGCCATTAAATCTTTAACATCACGGCTAAAGCGAGCAGGATTGTATTTAGGTAATGCTGGCACTGTTAAGGCGCCTAAGACCCCTGCTATCGTTGCGTGTACACCAGACAGCAACATAAAGTACCATAGAAAAATAGATATTATGAAGTATGGAACAGCGTTACGAATACCACTCATATTCAATATAATTAAGGCTCCAAACAATCCACCAGCAATTGCCAATGGACCAAACGCGATGGTTTCAGTATAAAATACCGCGATAACCAATACCGCACCCAAATCGTCAACGATTGCTAAGGCCACAAGAAATGTAATCAAGGCTTTTGGCACTCGACTTGCCAACAAAGCAAGCGCGCCAATGGCAAATGCAATATCGGTTGCCATCGGAATACCCCAGCCAATCGCAGTATCACCTGTCGGGTTTATGGCAAAGTAAATAAGTGCTGGAACAACCATGCCGCCAACAGCAGCAGCGATGGGCAAAATTGCGTTACGTGGTTTGGCTAACTCACCAACCAGAAGCTCGCGTTTTAACTCCAAACCAACAACAAAGAAAAACAAAACCATCAAACCATCATTGACCCAATGATGCAGGCTCATCTTTAGTTTCCAGTCACCAAAAGTGATCCCAATATAGGTTTTAATGATGTCTTGATAGGTCTGAGCAAATGGGCCATTAGCCAAAAACAATGCGATAATGGCGCAAATCATGAGCAACAAACCAGAGGTGGTCTGGCGATGAATGAACTCTTCAAATGGCGTTAATACCTTATCAAAAACTCTTTCCCAAGGCGCGTAGTTAATGTCCTTTTTTTGAGAATGTTCAGTCATAGTTTTGTTTTTTCCTAATATTTAAATGCAGCACCAACTAGATAGGCATTGTGGGAGGCAATTTCTATGGTTTTAGTACTTTAACTGCTGGTATTAAACAAATTAACATTTCGTTGGCAAATGATTTTACCTGATTTAAAAAAATCATTGTCATTTACGGTAATAGGAAAGTATCCCACAAAAAACTCTGCAATCGTATCTGCCATATTATGGTTCTTTGGCTAGAGCGTTTCAGTGCTTTTGAGATCAACTCAAATCCAACGCCCTTAACCTGTCGCGTAAAAAATCCATAGCAATACGAATGCGAGCGTTGGTTTTGAGTTCGGCATGCGAAGTTAGCCACATGGGTAATGGTTGCAAAATTAAATCAGGTACGAGGCGCACCAGATTTGGTGATTTGTTGGCGACATAATTATTCCCAAAACCAATGCCAGCACCAGCCTTTACCAATTCCCAATACGCCACCTGGTCATCGGTGCGAAAACTAAACAGAGTTCGGTCAGCTTTTATGCCGAGGTGTTCCATTTGCTTGAGCATTAAGTCTTGGCGGTCATAACCGATGATTTGATGGTCAAACATTTGCTCAATACTGGTTGGTGTGCCATGCTTTTCCAAATAACTCTTAGCTGCCCATGTGCCAATGTTCATGTCATTGACCTTTATGGCAATCAAATCATTTTGGCTTGGCCGCACCATACGCACAGCAATATCAGCATCACGAGATAAAAGGTTTTGAATTTGGTTGCTTGGCACCAGCTCAATATCAATTTCAGGATACTGAGTTTTAAGATCGACCAAAATAGATGGCAATAAATATGTTGCAACGACATCACTTGCGGTAATGCGCACGGTGCCAGAGATGGTGGTTTCTTGTCCAACAGCTTTAAGTGAAAACCGATCAGCTTGCGTTTGCATGGCTTTAGCATCATCGACCAAGTTTAAACCGATTTGCGTTAATTCCATGCCGGAACGACTACGCGTAAATAAAGGCTCGCCAATTTTGTCTTCTAAGCGAGAAATATAGCGGCCAAGTGTTGGCTGGCTGACATTTAAACGCGTTGAAGCATGAGACAGGCTTCCCGTTTGCGCCACGGCGAGAAATGCGCGTATGCTATTCCAATCATTCAAAAACGAATACCAACTACCAAATATTTTGTATTTATCATTCAATATTGTTATTTCATAACATCTCCTACCACAAGCTAAAAATGAGGAGAAAACTTATGAAAACAGTATCTATTCTAGGTGCGAAGGGGCGTGTTTCAGCCGCCGTTGCAAAGGCATTTTATCATGCAGGTTGGCAGGTTATTGCGATTTCACGTTCAGGTCATGTTGATGGTTTACCTGCTGGCATTGAACAGCGCGGCGCTGATGCGATGAACTCACAACAACTAACCAAGGCTTGTCTGGGTAGTGATTTTATTTTTAATGGCCTTAATCCACCTTACCCTGATTGGCCAAAATATTGCCTACCAATGGCTAAAAACGTCATTGAAGCGGCAAAGGTGACGGGGGCCACTCATTTGTTCATTGGCAATGTTTATAATTTTGGCAGCGCCATCACCTTACAAACAAATGAAAAAGCGGTTCAAAACCCAGACACAAAAAAGGGCAAAATTCGCGTTGAAATGGAACAATTGTTTCAACGAGCCAGCAAAGACGGTGTGCAAACCTTGAATATCCGTAGTGGTGATTTTTTTGGTGGTGTCAACAAAGGTTCGTGGTTTGACTTAGTCATCACATCAAAACTCCATAAAAACACCTTTAGTTATCCTGGACCAAGCAACCTGCCCCACGCATGGGCTTATTTGCCAGATTTAGCCACCGCATTTGTACGTGTTGCTGAAAAATCTAAAAACTTGCCGATGTATGACTGTTTTCATTTTTCAGGCTTAACGATAAGCGGTGATGAATTGCATGGGCTTTTTGAAAAAAGCTTGGGCGCAAAGCTTAAACGGGCTGGCGTTCCTTGGTTTATCCTTAAACTTGGCGCATTAGTGGTCCCCATGCTGCGCGAAGTAGTTGAAATGTCTTATCTTTGGCATACACCGCACAGCCTTGATGGCGCAAAGCTTAAGCAATTGATCGGCGATGACTATATCACCCCTGCTCTACAAGCTGTTCATCAATCCCTTGTCGGATTGGATTTTATCAACCAGACAAAAGCTGAAAACGCCGCTTAACATAAAGACTTTAAGTTGAGGCTAGAAAAGGGTCATGGTTTAGCGTAAATAGGGAAACCGAAAATAACAAGCAGTCCTTAAACATGGTTCAGACCTTTGACCCGACCAGCCCTTCAAGGCAACGCCGTAAAGCTCCAGTTGTGGACTTTCATCGGGTTTCATTCGTTATTGGCATGATGTTGCTGGTCATGACGATGTTTATGATCCCACCTGCTCTCGTCGATATTGTTGTTGGAAACCCCGATTTTTGGGTTTTTGTTGGTTCAGCTTTCATTACTGGTTTTTTAGGCTTGATGATGGTGATGTCGTCACGCGGCAGCTGGTCTGATGAAATTTATCTTAAAGAAGGTTTTGTTTTAACTGTGACCAGTTGGGTGGTTTTGTGCATGGTTGCAACAATTCCATTTTTATTCTTTGGCCGCGGGCTAAGCCTTGCTGATGCGTGGTTTGAAGCGGTATCGGGCTTAACCACCACAGGCGCGACGATCCTCAACAACCTTGATGATTTGCCCCCTGGCATTTTGTTATGGCGTTCAATCATTCAATGGATCGGTGGTATCGGTATTGTTTTGATGGCGTTGATTATGCTGCCGTTTTTGAAAGTTGGCGGTATGCAGCTCTTTCAAACCGAGAACTCTGATCGCTCAGACAAGATCGTTGCCAAATCAAGCGAGTTGGTACGCCTTATTGCCATCACTTATTTTTCTATGACTGCGCTATGTGCCATGGCGTATTCCATAGCTGGGATGTCGTCATTTGATGCGCTAAATCACGCTATGACGACCATTGCCACGGGTGGGTTTTCTACCCATGATTTGTCTTTCGGACACTTTGAATCACCAGCTATTCACTGGGTGGGTTTCTTCTTTTTAACAGCTGCAAGCTTGCCATTGGTGCTGTACGTGAAGTTTGTGCGCACTGGTAATTGGAACGTTTGGTCCGACATGCAAGTAAAAGGGTTTTTAAAACTCTTATTGTTTGCCATCACGTCTCTTACAACGTGGTATTATCTAACACGTGAAGTGGATTTTTTGGATGCTTTGAGAATTGTCGCGTTTAATACAATCTCCATTATTTCCACCGCTGGCTTCGCTATTGGTGATTACACCGCCTGGGGGCATGGGGCCATTGGCGTTTTCTTTTTGTTTATGTTTCTTGGCGGCTGCACAGGCTCGACAACAGGTGGCATTAAAACATTTCGCTTACAGGTCATGCTCATTTCTGCCCGCAACTATTTGCGCAAACTCGTTAGCCCCAACCGCGTAGTGGTGAATGTATATAATGGCAAAAAACTCACACCTGATATTTCAACTGCTGTTCTCGCCTATTTGTCCGTCATGTTTCTAAGCATTATGGCTTTCACTTTAGTTCTATCGTTTTTTGGCCTCGACTTTATTGATAGTGTCAGCGCATCGGTTTCAGCCCTTGCCAATGTTGGTCCAGCGCTTGGACCAGAAATTGGCCCAGCAGGGACTTTTAAAAACCTTGCATGGGAATCTAAACTTCTCCTTACCTTTGGCATGTTGCTTGGGCGGTTGGAGTTTTTCACCGTACTCGTGGTTTTCTCACGGGATTTTTGGAGATAAAAATGGCCCGACTAAAGCTCATGTTTTCACATTTATCCGTGCAGGTGTTGTTTGGATTGTGGATCATTGGCTGGGGCATCGTTATCTATTTTGGCGCGTTTCATTTGCTGTGGCTGGTGCCGCTTGGCATGGCATCACAATTGCTCAACGAGTACTCATTGCACCGCTATATTTTCCACTTACCGGCACCCAAAAGCCAGTTTTGGTTTGATGTGCTTTATCAGGCCCATTATGGCCATCATGACTTTCCCAATAACCAACCGCTATTTTTTGTGCCCATCTGGATAGCCGTGCCAATTGCCCTTATTAGCTTTGGTGTGATTTATTTGGTGCTAAACCTGTTTGGGCTTGCCACACCATTGGCTGGCGCTAGCGCCTTCACCTTCATTGGCGGCGTAACAACGTTTTTATTTTATGAATGGTTCCATATGAGTGCGCATTGGACGGGCAAGAAAAACGCCGTTGAAAAGTATGTCACCAAACTACATGGGCAACATCACTACCGCGATTATTCACGATGGTTTCATGTCAGTCCAGGTGGCGAGATTATTGACCGTTTAATGGGCACAGCGATTGATCGCGAAACCTTAAAGTCTCAAAGCCGTGTGCAACACCTTACCACCATGGGCCTTAGCCCTGATGATCCGCGCTTGGTTTCTGCGCGCGCCCGCTTTGCGACCAAATATGGCTTACAAGTTGATGAAGTTTCACGTGCAGCGCGTATTTAACAATCTACTCATCACCAATCAATCATCAGTCGCCTCACCTGCCGTCAATCAACCACGATCTTTTGTGCGCTCGTACATTTGAGCAATGAGCTTGCTGGCGGTTTTTTCAAACATGCCAGGAATAACGGCGTGTACCATTGCCGCCAAACCTGCCAGCAATAGTGAAGCAGCGAACTTACCAGCAAACAACAGGTGCTCGAAATAGGTTTCATCAACAGATTGTGGATGCTCAAAGAGCCAACGGTTTAAAAGTTTTGACATAATATTCCCTCATCAGATCAACTACAGGGATGATACCTAGCTTTTCTCAGCAAATTATCTCATTTAATTCCGATTAAGCGCGTATTATTAGGACTGTATCCCATAAATTAGTCAAAACAGGTTATCAACACTCATAAAGACTTCAAAAAAGGGTCAAGCCCGAAGCTGTAAGTAATCGGCGGGTGTTATAGTTCATGCTGAGCCAAGGTTTGTCTCAATTTTTCTTTGTTTTTACAGCTTTTTGAGATACTCATCCTTGCATGACACACACACTAGATAGCTTTGATCGTAAAATCCTCAACCTGCTTCAGGTCGATGGGACTTTGTCGGTCGACAAAATTTCAGAGCGGGTGGGATTATCACGCAACGCCTGTTGGAGGCGGGTAAAATGGCTGGAAGATAACAGCATCATAAAAAGCCGCGTGGCTCTTATAGATCCTGAAAAAGTGGGTTTGCCGCTGCTGGTTTATGTGCTCGTGCGAACCGATGACCATACACCCACATGGATTAAAAAATTCCGTGATGCCATCTCAGCCAGTCCTGAAATTATTTCAACCCAACGCATGACCGGTGATCTCGATTATATATTGCGGGTGCGGGTTGCCGATGTAAAAGCTTATGACAGCTTTTATCAACGCTTGATCGCCAAAGTTCCGATCGCAGATGTATCTGCCAGCTTTGTCATGGAAGATATAAAAGAAACGACCGCCTTTCTGGTTTGATCCGTTGACGCATCGAGCGTTTGAGGTTTTGGCACATTGTGGTTACTATCAAAACCGCACCAAACAAATGACGAGCAGCCATGAGCATTTTTGAACACGTCCCTAACCCATTTCCTCTTGATGTTAAAATAGACCAGCGACCAGTGACCTATCAGTTAAAAGCTGATGTTGTATCCTCATATGTCGCTATAATTCTAAACTTCTTTTGGGCTGGCCT
This sequence comes from Hyphomicrobiales bacterium, assembly GCA_027067085.1. Lineage (GTDB taxonomy): Bacteria > Pseudomonadota > Alphaproteobacteria > Rhizobiales > Aestuariivirgaceae > JALWJW01. The sequence continues at coordinate 863 of JAMOMM010000181.1, read as the reverse complement.
TATTGGATTTGTTATTTGGTTGAGCACGCACCCAGCTAATATTTATTATCAAAATCAATTTGATTCCCTATCAGCATTCGGTGCTGGTGCCATTGGACTGACGTTTGTTTTTTTTGGGCGCAGAATATGGCGCGAAGTTAAATTACTCCGCATCAACATTGAAGTTTCGATTTCGCAGGACTTGGTAACAGCAACAGGCAGCGGCTTGCGTGAAAACAACTACTGTATTGCTCTGTCAGACTATGCGGGCCTAATCAAGGAAAGCTGGGGATCTCAGCAAGTTAATGGTGACAAAACCCAAGTTGTTGCCCTTATTTTAAAACATAAAAACCCTAACAAAAGCGTACCTCTGATTATTACATCCGCCAAAAAACTTGGCCGTGGTCGCATTGATCGATATGCAAAAAGCCTTGGCCTCGAAGTATTGTCCTATGACCATGCCGTCGGCCTTAACGCTGATATGCCGCAAGGCACCATCTACGCCAATGCATTTCAATCAATGAAAGTTAAATACGTTTCATGGTTTCTTATGTTGATCGGTGCGGCCATCATTTTCGTTGCTGGCGCATTGCTTCTTTCGATAGGTGTATTTTCTCTTGAAGCAGGGTTTGAGCAACCGCTTTTAAACAGGGCCTTGATTTCAATGGGTATGGCAGTGGTGGGCGGCGGGCTGATTTGGGGCATGATGTTTTATATGGGACGCTACATTTACTTGTTGCAAATCATCGATGATGAGGTTCATTTAAAAACCGCGCGCGGTAAAACCTTTGTTTTCAAAGCGGATCAGGTCGATTCATTATCGCACAAAAGCGGCAAACTATTTACTGGTCGCCAAGCCATTGATACGCCTTATGCTTGGCTAA
>JAMOMM010000180.1 GCA_027067085.1 Hyphomicrobiales bacterium | reverse complement strand
TAGCGATGTTTGGTCAGGCGGTGAGCAAGACTTCCTCATGCCACGCATTGCCGACATTGAAACATTGGAAAATGCTTACCCGCAAGCCGCACGTGATTTATCATCCGACAAATTAGTGGAAATTGGCGCTGAATATCTCGGCAGTTTTCCTTATGACGCATTAGATGCAGCCCGCATCACCAACCGCGCACCAACCAACGCACCATATCAAGCTCTCATCCGCAAAATATTCCCCAATGCGGCGTTGATTAACGTCCATCGTCATCCGCTTGACATTGTGCTGTCCACCATCGCCAACTTGCACGTATTGCGCGGCACTTACCTTAAAGACGTTGAAACCATCGCTCATTTTGTAGACCAAAACATCAAAACGATGGATCATCTTGCGGCGAACATCCCTTCACCTGCGCTTAGTGTTTATTACGAAGATTTGGTCAATAATTTCGACACAACAGCCAAAGCCATCATCGCGCACACGGGCCTTGAGTGGGAAACAGGTTGTTTAGAATTCCATAACGCCGAGCGTGCCGTAAAAACCCCAAGCCCCCACGCCATCCGCCAACCCATCTTCACAAGCTCTATCAATCGCCACAAGCAGTTTGCCAATTTACTCGCCCCAGCTGCGGTGATATTGAAAGATGAAATTGCGAAATATGAAGCGCGTTAATAAAGCGAACGCCAAAATTAGAGCACACCGTTTCAGTATAACTTTTAAGCCCTTATCGACTTGATAGAGCCAACTTTAAGCCGAGCAATCCAAATACGCCGGCAAATGAGCGTCGCATCCATTTCATTACCATCGGTTTTGCAATGATGTAATCACGCGTCCACGCAGCAAACGCTCCATAAAGTACAAACACCACAAAAGTAATTGCCATAAATACGCTTGCTAACAAAACCAACTGCCTTGTTGCTTCTGCACCTTCAATCGAAACAAATTGTGGTAAAAAAGCTAGGAAAAACAACGATAGCTTCGGATTAAAAATGTTAAGCAAAATACCGTTGAGAATAGTCTGGCTCGTTGAGTGATTGGCTTTTTCTTTAGTTACATCCAGCGCACCACCATCGCGCAAAATACTCCACGCCATGTAAAACAAATAAGCCACACCCAGATATTTTAAGATTTGAAACGCCAGCGCACTGGTGTGAAACACCGCTGCTAAGCCAACAATACTCGCAATTGCGGCAGGAACAATTCCTAAGGTGCAACCAAAAGCAGCCGCAATACTTGGCTTAAACCCCTGCCCCAAACCAATCGCCAAAGTATATATCACGCCAGTTCCAGGCAACAAGACGACAACCAACGAAGTCAGCAAAAACTCAAAAGTCATAACAAGTCCTTTGCATTGAGCATTTAGCACTTTTGTTGGAACAATAAGGTTAAAACTTGTGATTACAACCTAAGACTGATTTCCCTTAACAAACTCAGTCATATTCAACCTATCTTTTAACCTCAATTTATAGGTTTTTGCGTATTCTAGAGTGCGTCGCGTTTACTTGGATTCAAGCATTCAATTCAACGCGTCACGCACTAAATACACAGACAAATTTATCTATAAACTTAGGAAATAAACGTGAGAGATGACTTCCTATTAGGCCTAATCAATCCGATTATCACCCTTATTTTCTCTGTCACGTTCCTCGTTTTTTGGTCCCGCGACAAAGAACGCTGCTATACGTTAAAAATAGCCTTATCTTATTTTTTAATGGGCATAGGTTTCCTTTCATCGCACCTCATCCCTATCAAATTCACATTACTAAACATCACCACTACAAATACAATTTTTGCGTGCGCCGCAATTTGTTTGGTTTATGCTGTTAACGAAAGAGTTGGTAAAAAAACAGCCTTAAAAGAAATGTTTATGTTGTCTGGCATTGGTATAAGCATATCCTTTATTTTTCAACTCACCAGCCCAACCCTCAATCTAACCTTACTAACAACCAATCTCAGCATTGGAACAATTTTTGCCATCGGTGCTTGGCAGATAAAAGGCAATCTCCACAAAGGTGGTATCGAGCGAGCTATTTTTTGGCTGTTCTTCCTTGTTGCTGCCCAATTTATTTTCCGACCAATCCTATCACTTGCGCTCAGTGGCGATATTATTCCATCAAATTACCGCCAATCTGAATACTGGTTAATTACAAACTTCACAGCAGCTTTGTTCTCAGTCATAAGCGCAATGATTTTCATTGCGGCATGCACCAATGACTTCATTCAACAAATCAAAGACATTTCAAATACTGACTTGCTCACAGGTTTAAAAATCCGCAAAGCCTTTGACGAAGAAACACAGCAGCTATTGGCCAAGCACAAACGCACACCACTGCCCCTCACGCTGATTATTAGTGACATTGACCATTTTAAAAACGTCAACGACACTTATGGGCATCAATGCGGTGACATGGTTATTGCAAATTTTGGCAAACTCATTAGCACATCACTGCGTCAAAGCGATTTGGCTGGACGAATTGGCGGTGAAGAATTTTGCGTTATTTTATGGAATGCCAACCAAGCAGGTGGTGTGTTAGTTGCAGAAAACTTGCGTTCAACCTTTAACAATTCCCCTATTGAAAAACTACCGTCACACGAACGCTTTTCAGCCAGCTTTGGTGTTGCATCATACCAAAACAACGAAACTTTTGACGAATGGTTCGCCCGCGCCGACAAAGCGTTATATGAAGCTAAAAAGACAGGCCGAAATTGTGTCGTAGGTCACAAAACACCACCCCAGTCAACGACCACGAGCACAAGCCATGGTATCAGTGTTTGATTCAGGGTTTTTACTTGGCGACGGGGTATGGGAAGGCCATTGGTA
>JAMOMM010000179.1 GCA_027067085.1 Hyphomicrobiales bacterium | reverse complement strand
GTTACTGACCGAAAGGCTTTTGCGATGGAAGGCCTGAACGCCATGACTTATGGAAAAAATCGAGTTTTTCTCATCGGTGAGGCAGCCCACGTTGTTCCCCCTATTGGCGCACAAGGTTTAAACATGTCGCTTCGTGACGGCGCAATGGCAGCTGAACTGATCGGTGATGCTTTGGCGTTCGATGAAGACATTGGTGGCGATAGCGTATTAGAGAAATATGATACATCTCGCCGTCGAGACGTGTGGCCGCGTCAAAAAGCCATCGATTTAATGAACCGCTCATTGTTGTCTAACATTCCTGTTGTTCATGACCTGAGAGCTATCGGACTAAAGTTAGTGAATAAAATCAAGCCTTTGCGCGACAAGGTTATGCGTGAAGGTATTTCACCAGACACTAACCTTCCAAGAATTATGCAAAATTGAAAAAGGTGCCGGCTCGGAATGGTTTTTGAGGAGGCCTCTCAAACCATCCGAACCGGCCGACCCCATGGGCATCAGGAGATGCGGCGGACCTGAAGCACCGCGGGGTAAATCGTGATTTCATGTTGGTGAGATGGTTTTGAACCGTACAGTGCCAAAATGAACCCGAATATGTATTCAAGTTCAAGATTTGCAAACACTGTGCCAGTTGCAACTATTGATGACGTTTCTTTACGCTTTAGTATGCTCAAACCTGTCAAGCGGCGTGTGAAACGACCTTATTTCTGCCATTTGCTTTGGCTTCATACAGAGCTTCATCGGCTCTTTTGTATAATTTTTCTTGGGTATCTTTGGGCCCTAGGAAAGTCGCGACACCAATTGAGATGGTAATTTCAATTTTCTTGTGTTGATTTGGGACGGAAAATGCCTTGGAACCAATTGAGCGCCGCAACCGTTCTGCCACTTTTTCAGCAACAAAAGCATCAGTATCGGGAAGAATGACAACAAACTCTTCACCACCAATGCGGCAAGCCATATCTAGCTTTCGAATATTCTTCTTAACGCGGTCGGTAATTTCAACCAAAACCGAATCGCCAGCATCATGACCATGCTTATCATTTACGGTTTTGAAAAAATCCACATCTAGGGTTAAAATTGACAGCGATTTACCGCGATTTTCAGCATTATCCACCAATGTCTGCATTTGAGTTTGCATATAACGGCGGTTAAACAACCCTGTCAGAGGGTCTGCAATAGCAAGTTCCATTGACTGTTTAACGTGGGTGCGAAGTTTTTGCGAATATTGCCAGCGACGCAATTGAGTTTCAACGCGTGCTGCAAGTTCTTGTTTATCAACGGGGCGAGATAGATAGTCATTTACGCCCATTTCCAACGCTCGCAACATTTTGCGGTTATCGTCAGGGTCTACAATGGCAAGAATTGGGATTTGTCTTGTGCGCTCTAGCGACCGCAATTGCGAACAAATACGTAAACCGTCAAACTCTTCCATATCTAAATCAATAATGACAAGATCAATTTCGTTCTCGGAGGCATCAAATACGGTTTGCTGTGGGTGTGAAACGCGTTGAACTGAATGGACATTGGAAATACTGGTTGAAATACGTTCAAACAACGTACCTCGATCATCCACCACCAAAACATTTGAAGATGAGATGGCACTATTGATGTCAAATCGCTGCGCTGCCCCATCAGGACCAACAATTGAGCGTGACATCAACTCATCAGTCAGCATTTTCAAACGTGCAAGACTTTTTACACGACTAAACAAAGCCACATCGTTTACAGGCTTGGTCAAAAAGTCATCTGCACCTGCTTCTAAGCCCCTCACCCGATCTTCGGTTTGGTCAAGCGCTGTAACCATGATTACAGGAATATGGTGTGTTTTTGGGTTTGACTTAATGCGGCGGCATACTTCAATGCCATCCATACCGGGCATCATCACATCGAGTAAGACAATATCTGGATTAACTCTTTGGATGATCTCCAAAGCGTCAATACCATTCATTGCTGTGCTTACGTCGAAATACTCAGCCGTCAATTTTGCTTCAAGCAATCTGACATTGGCTAGTAAATCGTCTACGACGAGAACCCGGGCAGTCATTTTTCTACCTTCAGAAAACCGTCAATAGTTTGGAGAAAGCCTACGACTGAAATAGGTTTAGAGATATAGGCTTCGCAACCGCCCTCACGAATTTTTGCTTCATCGCCCTTCATTGCAAATGCAGTGACCGCTACTACTGGGATATGACATAGTTCATCATCTTCCTTGAGCCACTTGGTGACTTCAATGCCTGATACTTCTGGCAATTGAATATCCATAAGAATCAGATCGGGCATATTTTGGCGGGCAATATCAAGAGCCGACAATCCATCACGGGTTTGCAGCACGGCATACCCTTGCGCCTCTAACAAATCGCTGAACAATTTCATGTTCAACTCATTATCTTCAACAATCAGAACCTTTTTTTGAGGTTCAACGCCAACATTTGGCGTATCATTACTTCCCATTTGATACACTTCACCTTGTTGCACTTGCTTGATCCACCTTGATTTGATCAAATATCAAAACTTTTTAACATTGATATTCAATTTGGTTGTATTTTCGCCATTGTGACTGCAAACGGTAACTAACAGCTTAATACGGGTTAATTCTTTTTTGGGGCGATGGACGTGGTTAATAAATTAAAAACTTCTCGTAAGAACTCTATCAAATCTGCTCAAGATGGCGAGATTTTGGCAGTTTCAGCATTTGGCTTCTTGGCTGGCGAACAAGAGTATTTTGCCAAGTTCGTTGAAATGAGCGGAATTGATTACGGAGATATTCCAGAAATGGTAAACTCGCCAAGCTTTTTAGCTTCAGTTTTAGCATTTTTACT
>JAMOMM010000178.1 GCA_027067085.1 Hyphomicrobiales bacterium | reverse complement strand
CTGAACATCAATGCCACCACTCTCCTCATTATCGGGCCTGTCCCGATAATCCATGGCACCGAGGCTCACTGAGTCTGGCCGATAGGGTCGGTCTGGTTTAAATTGAACCAGACCGACCAGCTTAGGGTATTGATAATCTTGCGTTTCATGCAGTGTTTGTGATTCAAACAAAACATGAAACGATCTAGGTGGATCATCGGTATAAAACCGATGATGAGGAAACACAAAATGGTGAGGCAAAGGCGTTAAGACGAGAGTCTTAGTCACCACAAACGCAAACATCATGTAGGTGCCAAATGGCTGCGGTGAGTAGCAGCAAGGCCCCTGCCTGATGGGCAAGCCCTAGTGAAATTGGCACATGGGCCAACAGCGTAGCAACGCCTAATCCAACCTGAGCAAATCCAAAGAGCATGAGCACCATTGCTGATGAGCCTGCTTTGCATTCACCCGCCATTTGACGGCCAGCGTGGATCATAATCAAAACCAGTAAAATATAGGCAACCATGCGGTGATTAAATTGCACTGTCATGGCGTTTTCAAACAAGTTCTTCCACCACGGGTTCATAATGCCTAAGCCGTCGGGAATGAAAGCCCCATCCATCAAAGGCCAAGTGTTATAACCCTGCCCCGCGTCCAGCCCCGCAACAAACCCGCCGAGCGCAATCTGGCCGAGAATAAGCAGACAAATGGATGTCGCCAAAAGGCCATAGGTCGCGTTTAGAGGGCGGCGCTTTAAATGGCCAATGCCGTAAACAACCCAAAGGATCGCAGCATAAATTACCGTTGCCAAAGTTAAGTGAGCAGCCAGCCGATACTGGCTCACATCAACGCGGTCAACCAAGCCACTTTTAACCATATACCAGCCAAGCCCGCCTTGTAGGCCACCAAGAATAAACAAAACAAAAACGCGCGGTTTTAGTTTTGCTTCCAAACGCCCCGTTGCCCAAAAGAATATCATGGGCACGGCAAACGCGAGCCCGATGAAGCGACCTAAAAACCTGTGCGACCACTCCCACCAATAAATAAACTGAAACTGAGCAAGGCTCATGCCTTTATTAATATGCTCATACTCTGGAATTGTTTTGTATTTCTCAAACGCTGCAAGCCAATCAGCTTGCCCAAGTGGCGGTATCGCACCAAGCAACGGTTTCCACTCTGTAATGGATAGGCCAGAATCTGTCAGGCGCGTAGCGCCGCCAACAATCACCATGGCAAATACCAAAGCAGCAATAAAATATAACCACCAACGAACGGCGGGGCGAGCAGAAATCTGTTTCGAAGTAATATCTGTCATACCTCTGAAATACCCGCCACAGGAAATTTGAGCAAGGGCTTTATAAGTTGCACGGTTTGGGTGTTGTATCAAGTTCTTGAAATTCGAGTTGTGACTGTGTATCCAAAGCAACTAAGTTAGGTGGATGGGAGCGCTCAAGAGTTGAACACGTTTAAGGAGGCAAAGAGCTTTTCGCGAGTAACAGTCTTTGTTGTCGCGCTGGAGAACTATCGAAAGCCGTCGAGGGGCGAATCGTTACCATCCGTAAAATTTGCTCATGCTGATGGCGATGCCTTTGCTGATGCTATTTACAGTATTTATGGCAACTTGCCCGCAGTAAAATTGAACATATCTGTTCTAAAGGATGGCAACGCCAGTTTGACCGCATTGCGTGACGAACTCAAATACACGGTCCAAAACCTCACCAAAGACGAACTTTTCATTTTCTACTACGTTGGCCACGGGTTTTACGGCGCGGGCAGCAATCGCCTGAGTGCTTACGATACTAATCACGCAAACATTGAAGATACGTCTTTATCGATGCGTGATGATCTTATGGAGCCACTAAGGCAAAGTAAGTGCCGCCAAGCGCTTGTTTTTATAGACGCATGCGCTGAAAACTTGAGAGAAACGCTCAGCTCCCGCGATGTTGTTTCTAGTCTAGATGTCGCCGAGTTTGATGATTATTTAAATAATGGTTGGTACTGCGGTGTCTTCCTTTCATGTTCTCTGGGCGAGAAGTCCTATCCGTCTTCTAAATTAAAACACGGTATTTGGACACACTTCTTGCTTGAGGCGATTACAGGCCGAGCAACCAATGCCTTAACACATGATCGTTGGTTGACTGATTTTGGATTACGGGACTATCTTACCCAAGAGGTTCAACGGTTTTTTACCCGTGAGATGCAGATACTTGGCACTCAAACACCTCAAGCTATTCTCTCAGGCAGCAACTCTTTTCAAATTCACCACATACCTCCAGCTGCACCTGCTAACGCTGTTTTGGCGGGTATAACGCTAGAAAACACTAATGAATTTCTTGAGGGAATAGAGACAGGTAAAATTCGCAGCCTTCCTGGATTTTCATCTGGAAAACACAAAGTTCCCACTGACTTGAATGACTATGCCCAAGCATGGTGCCAGCGCTTACTAACCGAGCGTTTGGCAGAGGAGTTACAGGAACTCTATGAAGTCTCGCGCAGTGCACTAAAGGCACGGCGTAAGGATGTCCAAAAAGTCGAGGACATAGGTGCTGGCGATTTAGATACTGCCGCGTTTCGATACTCCATTGAGTCGGGCCAGAACCCAGATAACCCTGCGGACTATATCATTCGCCGAAGCCTTGAACTACGTCCAGACTGGAATGCGCATCGTACTGCAATCGACAAAATATTTGAAAACGAGTTTGACCGTTTAGTTGTCGAGTTAGAGAAAATGGACAATAATTTCGATGATCTGGTCGATAAGCTTGAAGACATTCAAGAAAGTCACGGGGGCGATATATCCGACGATGACCGCACAAACCGTGCCACATATTCGCGTGATGGCGTGATGTT